>CAMLEQ010000051.1 GCA_946479015.1 uncultured Gemmatimonadota bacterium
ACACGCGCTCTACCCAGCATCTACACCCGTCAGTTCCCCACACGCCACACGCGTTTCATGGTGGTCTAGCCACCATGTCCGTCTGTCCATCTTCTCCGCTGCCGCTTCACATCTCCTCTCCGCTTCTTCTCCGACAGCCGCCGCTCCTTCGCCGCGCGCGTCGGCTTCGTCCGCACGCGCTTCCGGGGGACCACCAGCGCATCGCGCACCAGCGTCGCCAGCCGCTCCTCCGCCGCCTCGCGGTTGCGGAGCTGGCTCCGGCTCTCGCTCGCCACCACGCGCAGCCACCCCTCCGCGTCGATGCGCGTGCCGAGCTTCGCCAGCACGCGCTCGCGCGCGGCGTCGTCGAGCGCGCGGCTCTCGCGCACGTTCCAGAGCAGCTCCACGCGCGTGGACGACGTGTTCACGTGCTGTCCGCCCGGCCCCCCGGAGCGGGTGGCGCGCGCCACGAGCTCCGCGCGCGGGATCGCCACCCGCTCGTTCACGCGAAGGTCGTCGCTCACGCCGTGGCCTTCTCCACCGGCGTCCGGTGCACCCGCAGCGCCGCCACGCGCCGGCCGTCCATGGCCACCACCTCCAGCTCGCCGCCGGGGAACGCCACCCGGTCGCCGATCTTCGGGAGCCGGCCGAGCCGCGAGAACACGTAGCCGCCCAGTGTGGACCAGCTCCCATCCGGGATCTGCAGGTTGTGGTCGGAGCGCACGTCGATGAGCGACAGCGAGCCGGCCAGCTCCAGCACCCCGTTCATCTCGAACGCCTCGCGCGCCGCGATGTCGTACTCGTCGGCGATGTCGCCGATCACCTCCTCCACCAGGTCCTCCATCGTCACGATCCCCGCCGTTCCCCCGAACTCGTCGAGGACGATCGCCATGTGCGCGCGCGTCTTGCGCAGGTCATCGAGCACACGCTCGGCGGCGCGCGTGTCCGGCACGTAGAGCGCCTCGCGGACGAACCGCTCGAGCGAGAAGGGCTCAGTGCCGTCGTGGAGCCACAGGTCCTTCGCCAGGAACACTCCCACCACATCGTCCAGCGACTCGCGGTACACCGGGTAGCGCGAGTACCGCTCGCGGCGCACCACGTCCCACACCTCCGGCTCGGTGGCGTCGATGGGGAGGGCGACGATCTCCGTGCGCGGGCGCATCACGTCGCGCGCCTTCTTGTTGTGGAAGTCGAACACCCCCGCGAGCATCTGGGAGTCCGTCTCGTCGAGCAGCCCGTGCGCGCGCGTCTGCATCACCAGGAGGCGGAGCTCCTCCGGCGAGTGCACGCGCGCGCTCTCCTGCACGGTGTGCAGCCCCAGCAGCTTCAGGATCCCGTTCGCCGCCCCGTTCAGGATGGCGATGAACGGGCGCATGACGGTGGAGAAGAGGCGCAGCGGCCGCACCACCCACCGGCTCACCCCCTCCGGGTTGATCAGCGCCACCGACTTCGGCGCCAGCTCCCCGAGCACGATGTGCAGGAACGTGATCAGGATGAACGCCGTGGTCGCCGCCGCCGCCGTGTGCGTGACCGCCGGCGGCGCCTCGATCCCCACCGAGTGGAGCAGACGGTCGATGAGCGCCGCCACCGTCGCCTCGCCGATCCACCCCAGCCCCAGCGATGACAGCGTGATCCCGAGCTGGGTGCCGGAGATCACGTGATCGAGCTGCTTCAGCGCGTGCTGCACGGCCTTCGCGCTCCGATCGCCGCGGGCCGCCATGGCATCGATGCGGCTCCGTCGCACGCCCACGAGGGCGAACTCGGCGGCCACGAAGAACGCGTTGGCGAGCACCAGCAGCAGCACGGCCGCGAGGCGCAGCGCGATCGTGCCGAAAGTCAGCGTGTCCGTCGGGCTGTCCACGTAACTCCTTGAGGGCGTTCGTCGTCCAAGATATAGCAAAATGCCAGGAAACCCGGAACGCGCGAGCTCTTGCGTTCTGCAAATCTTCGTCCCCGGCGCCATGCCCTGGGCGCCGCGATGACCTCTCCCGCTTCTCTGGAACGCATGTTCGAGCCCCGCCGCGTCCTCCGGTGGATCTACATCGGCCGCGTGTCGCTGGCGTTCGCCGTCTTCCTGGCGGCCGTCTTCGCCTGGCAGGCCGCGGACGCGCGCGACACGCTCGTGGTCTCGCTCGTCATGGTGGCCACCACCGCGTTCACCGCGCTCTCTGCCTGGTATCACGCCACGCGGCCGGGCGTGCTCCCGCGCGGCTTCTACTATCTGCAGGCCACGTTCGACGTGCTGCTCGTCACCGCCGTGGTGCACGTGACCGGCGGCGCGCTCTCCCAGTTCGCCGCGCTGTACATCCTCGTCACCGTCGGCGCCTCGCTCCTCCTTCCCATGGGCGGGGCGCTCCTCGTCGCCGCGCTCGGGAACGCCTGCTACTTCGTGGACGTCCTGCTCGTGCACGACACCGACGTCGGGCTCGGCGTCTTCCTCCAGCTCGTCGTCTTCGCCGCCGTCGCCCTCGGCATCGCGTACCTCAGCGCCCGCCTCCAGGAGGCCGGCGTGAGCCGCGAGGCGCTGGAAGCGCAGCTCGTGCTCGCCAAGCTCCAGGCCGAGGACGTCCTGCGCAACATCCGCAGCGGCATCATCACCATCGACGCGCGCGGCCGCCTCATCTTCTTGAATCCCGCCGCCCGGGCGCTGCTCGGGCTCCCCGATGACATCGCGCTCGGCCGCACGGTGGACGAGCTGATCGTCCCCCGGGCGCCGGAGCTCGCCGCCGCGCTGGAGCGCGCGGTCCAGCGGCGCGAGCGCACCACGCGCGGCGAGGCGGTGATCACCGGCGATGGCCGCGCCTTCCCCATCGGCTTCACCACCACCACCATGGATGCCGATGGCACCGCCGACGTGCTCTCGGCCACCGTGATCTTCCAGGACATCTCCGGCAACAAGCAGGTGGAGGAGCTGCGGCTGCGCGCCGAGCGCCTCGAGGCGGTGGCCGAGCTGAGCGCGTCGCTCGCGCACGAGATCAAGAACCCGCTCGCCTCCATCCGCAGCGCGGTGGAGCAGCTCGCGCGCGCGCCCAGGGCCACCGACGACGAGCGGACGCTCGGCCGGCTCATCGTGCGGGAGTCCGACCGCCTCTCGCGCCTCCTCTCCGAGTTCCTCGACTTCGCGCGCGTGAGCGTGACCCGCGGGATGCTCGTGGACCTCGGCGCCATCACGCGCGCCGCGGCGAGCCTCGTCGCCACGCACCCCGACTGCGCGCGCGGCATCTCCGTCGCGTGCGACGTCCCCCGTCTCCCACTGCTCGTCGAGGGAGACGAGGACCTGCTGCACCGCGCCGTGTTCAACATCGTGCTCAACGCCGTGCAGGCATCGCCGGACGGCGGCCGCGTGGTGGTGGAGCTCGCGCCGCTCGCGCGCGACCTTCTGCCGCTCGGCACCCCCTTCCGCGAGGATGCCGCCGCGCTCCGCGTCACCGATGACGGTCCGGGCATCCCCACCGACATCAGGGACCGCGTGTTCGATCCGTTCTTCACCACCAAGCCGGGGGGGACCGGCCTCGGACTCCCCATCGTGCACCGCGCCATCGAGGCCCACCGCGGCCTCGTGATGCTCGAGAGCGGCGCGCAGGGCACGAAGTTCACCGTGCTCCTTCCCCAATCGCGCCCCGCCGGCGCGGAGGCCGCGTGACCGCCACCGCCGCTCCCCGTGCCAGCATCCTCGTGGTGGATGACGAGACCGGCATCCTCGAGACGCTGCGCATCCTGCTCAAGAACGAGGGGTTCACCACGCACGTTGCGCTCGGGGGGAAGCAAGGGCTCGAGCAGATCGCCGCGCTCTCGCCGGACATCGTCATCACCGACGTCCGCATGCCGAGCGTGACGGGGATCGACATCCTGTCCGCCGCGCGCGCCAAGGATCCCGACGTGCCGGTGATCCTCATGACCGCCCAGGCGGATCTCCGCTCCGCCATCCAGGCGGTGAACCAGGGCGCGTACTACTACATCCAGAAGCCGTTCGTCAACGACGACATGGTGGCCATCCTCCGGCGCGCCGCCGAGCACCGGCAGCTCCGCGCGGAGAACCGGTCGCTGCGCCAGGAGATCCGGCGACGCGACCGGTCCGGCACCGGCGTGCCGGTGGGACGGAGCAAGGCATGGCTGTCGGTGCTGCGCCTCGCCGAGACCGTGGCGCCCACCGACTCGATCGTGCTCATCCAGGGGGAGTCGGGCACCGGGAAGGAGGTGGTCGCCCGCTACATCCACGACCTCTCGGCGCGCGGCGATTCGGCGTTCCTGTCCATCAACTGCGGCGCGCTCCCCGAGAGCCTCCTCGAGTCCGAGCTGTTCGGGCACGTGAAGGGCTCCTTCACCGGCGCGGTGAAGGACAAGACGGGGCTCTTCGCCGCCGCGGGGAAGGGGACGTTCTTCCTCGACGAGATCGGCGAGACCACGCCGTCCACGCAGGTGAAGCTCCTCCGCGTCATCCAGCAGCGCGAGGTGATCCCCGTCGGCGGCACCGAGGCGATCTCCATCGACACGCGCCTGATCGCGGCCACGAACCGTGACCTGGAGGAGGAGATGAAGCGCGGTACGTTCCGCGGCGATCTCTTCTACCGGCTGAACGTGTTCGCCCTGCACCTGCCGCCGCTCCGCCAGCGCGCGGAGGACATCCCGCTCCTCGCCGATGCCTTCCTGCACCGCGCCGCGCAGCAGCGCGGCGAGGAGCCGAAGCGGCTCACCGACCCCGCGCTCGAGGCGATGCAGTGCTACCCCTGGCCGGGGAACGTGCGCGAGCTGGAGAACGCGCTCGAGCGCGCGGTGATCCTCTCGAACGGGGACACGATCGATGTGCACGCCCTTCCGGAGCGGATCACGGAGCGCCGGGCGGAGCCGCTGGTCGCGGATCGCGCCAGCGCCGCGAACCCCACGCTCGAGATGATCGAGCGCGCCTACATCACCTTCGTGCTCCAGAGCGAGGGTGGGAACAAGAGCCGCGCCGCCGAGGTGCTGGGCATCGATCCGTCGACGTTGTACCGCAAGCTGTCGCGCTACGGGGTGGAGCCGTGACCGCGCGCCGCCGTGACCCGGCCGCCCCGACGGTCGTACTTCCCGGGAGGATGAGAAGGCAATGACCACCATGAGCATCACCGAGGAGATCACGCGGCCGCGCCAGCTCGGCCGGTTCCAGCTCTTCACCTCGCTCAAGGCCGAGATGCTCCTCAGCCTCGCGGTGATGGGCACCGCCGCGCTGTCGCTCGCGGCGTTGAACGTGGCCGTGCTCCAGACGCTGGTCACCAGCGCGAACGGCGCGCTCTACCTCGGCATTCTCATCATCGCCGACGTGGTGGTCTTCGTGGCCTTCGGCGCCTACAAGGTGCAGGGACTGGTCGTGGAGCCGCTGGAGACCGTGGTGGAGACCGCGGAGGCGGTGGCCGCGGGCGACCTCACGCGCCGCGTCCCCACCGGGCGCACCACCGAGTTCGCCCGCCTCGCGCGCAGCATCAACCGGATGACCAGCCGCCTCCTCGAGGAGCAGGCGCAGCGCACGCACCTCGAGAAGGTCGCGAGCGTGGGGCGGCTCGCGGCCGGCATCGCGCACGAGATCGGCAACCCGCTCGGCGCCATCACGGGCTACACCCACATCCTGCGCGCGTGCGCGGCCGACGACCCCGAGGCCGCCGAGGCGCTCGCCGGGATCGAGCGCGAGAGCGCGCGCATCGACCGCATCATGCGCGGCATGCTCGACTTCGCCCGCCCGCGCCGCCGCGCCACCGAGGACGTGGACGTCAACCGGACCATCCGTCAGGTGGTGGACATGCTCCGGGACCAGGGGGCGCTCCGCGAGGTGGAGGCGCACCTCGCGCTCCAACCCGTGCTCCCGCCGCTCACCGGCGACGCGCACGAGCTCGAGCAGGTGATGGTGAACCTCCTGCTCAACGCCGTGGATGCCATGGAGGGGCAGGGCACGGTCACCGTGGTGAGCCAGTGCATCCCGTTCGGCGACGTCGCCACCGATGCCGAGCGGCGCGAGGACGATCCGACGAATCTCGCCGTGCCGCGCGAGCAGAGCGCGCGCGTGCGCGCATGGCTGCACACCGTGGGCGAGCCGGAGCGCGTGGTGAAGGTCGTCGTCGCCGACACCGGGCCGGGGATCCCGTGGAGCGAGACGGAGCGCGTGTTCGATCCCTTCTACACCACCAAGGATCCCGGGCGCGGCACCGGGCTCGGGCTCGCCGTGGTCACGCGCATCGTCGAGGGGCACGGCGGCACGATCTGGGTGCGCCAGGCGCGCGAGGGGGGCGCGGCGTTCGTGATGTACTTCCCCGTCAGGGGCGCCACGCCGCGCGATGCGGCGGCGGTGCCGGGGCTTCCGTGAAGATCCTCGTGCTCGATGATGAGCCCGGGCTGCGCCAGACGCTGACGCGCATCCTCGGCGCGGAGGGGCACGCCACGAGCGCCGCCGCAGACGGCGAGCAGGCGCTCACCGCGCTCGCCCACGATGACGCCGACCTCGTGATGTGCGACCTCCGCATGCCGCGCATGTCGGGGCTCGAGTTCATCGACCGCTACCAGGCGCAGGGGGGACGCGCGCTGGTGGTGGCGATGAGCGCCTACGGCGACGCCGACACGGCGATCGCCGCCATGCAGCGCGGGGCGTACGACTATCTCCAGAAGCCCTTCCGCGCCGAAGAGGCGATCCTCTGCGTGCGGAAGGCCGCCGAGCGAGAGAAGCTCCGCTCGCGCGTGGAGCGGCTCGAGGACGAGCTGAGCGAGATGCGCGGCGGCGGCGCCACGATCATCGGGCGCAGCGCCGCCATCCGCACCGCGCTCGACGTGGCGCGGAAGGTGGCCCGCCATCCCTCCACTGTGCTCATCACCGGCGAGAGCGGCACCGGCAAGGAGCTCGTGGCCCGCCTCATCCACCGCGCGAGCCCGCGCGCCGCGGAGCACTTCGTGGCCGTGAACTGCGGCGCCATCCCCGAGTCGCTGCTCGAGTCCGAGCTGTTCGGCCACGTGAAGGGCGCCTTCACCGGTGCCGCGGCGGACAAGCCGGGGCTGTTCGAGGAAGCGCACGGCGGCACGCTCTTCCTCGACGAGATCGGCGAGATGCCGATGGCGATGCAGGTGAAGCTCCTCCGCGCGCTCCAGGAGGGGGAGGTGCGCCGCGTCGGCGCCACCGAGTCGCGCCGCGTCGACGTGCGCGTGGTCGCCGCCACCAACCGGGACCTCGCCGCCGACGTCGCCGCCGGCCGCTTCCGCGGCGACCTGTTCTACCGCGTGAACGTGGTGACCATCCGCCTCCCCGCGCTGCGCGAGCGGCGCGAGGACATCCCCGAGCTCGCGCACCACTTCCTGCGGCGCTACGACGAGCGGCTCGGGCTCGACGTGCAGGCCATCACCCCCGCCGCCATGCGCATGCTCGTCGAGCACTCGTGGCCGGGGAACGTGCGCGAGCTGGAGAACGTGATCGAGCGCGCGCTCGTGCTCGCGCCGGGGCGCTCGATCGAGGCCGAGCACCTCTCGGACCTCGTGCGCGCGAGCGCGGCGGCCGCCCCACCCGCGGAGCCGGACGACGATCTCTCCGTGAAGCGCCGCACCGAGCAGCTCGAGCGCACGCTCATCGAGCGCGCCCTCCAGCGCACGCGCGGGAACCGCACGCGCGCCGCCCGGCTCCTCGAGCTCTCGCACCGCGCCCTGCTCTACAAGATCCGCGATTACGGCCTGGGCGATTGACCGACACCGCGACCGGGTCGTCGCTACGCAACGAGTAGCGGAGATGCTACTCGTTGCGTACCGGCGACGCCGGGGCGTGCGCCGTAAGTCGTTGCGCGGCTTCGAATCCGCCGCTGGCACGCGGCTCGCCCCCGGGTCCCGCCGACCGAGAGGAGATCAATGAGATCCAACCGACGAGCGTTCACGATCATCGAGATTCTCATCGTCGTCATGATCGTGGGAATCCTGATGGCGATCAGCCTCCCGAAGCTGGGCACCACGCGGGTGCGCCTGGATGCGCGCGCCGCGCAGCGGCGCGTGGCGTCGGCGCTCGGCCAGGCGCGCGCGCTCGCCATCCAGAACGGCCGCTCCGCGCGCTTCGTCCTGGATGGCAACGTCATCAAGGTGGTCCTCGAGAAGAATGACGGTACCTGGCAGTCCATCGTGCAGCAGGACCTCTCCGCCACCGAGGGCGTGACCGTCGAATCCACCCGCGACACGCTGTCGTTCGATCCGCGCGGGCTCGCTCTCAGCAATGCGGGAGGCACCAGAATCGTGATCACGAAGGGGACGTACAGCGATTCCGTGTGCGTCCTTGGCCTCGGCAAGATCCTCAGCGACAAATGCTCACTCTCCCAGTAGCGCGCCGCCGGCGCCGTGCTCCCCGCGCTCGTCAGCGGGAGGGCTTCACGCTCGTCGAGCTGATGGTGGCGATCATCATCCTGGCCGTCGGAGTGCTCGGCCTGGCCAGCACCTCCACCGTCGTCTCGCGCCTCATGGGCGGAGCCAACCAGCAGACGATCGTGGCGAACGTCTCCGCCTCCCGCTTCGAGCGCCTGCGCAGCGTGCAGTGCTCGCAGATCAAGGCCGGCTCCTCCTACGTGCGCGGCGTCACCGAGCGATGGGGGGTGCAGAAGCTCGACCTCGCCACCTGGAAGGTGGCCGACACCCTGTGGTGGACCGGCGCCGGCGGGCAGAGCCACCGGCAGTTCTTCGAGAGCTACGTCCGATGCTACTGAGCCTCCATCGGCGGCACGCCGCCCCACACCGCGCCGGCTTCACGCTCGTGGAGCTGATGCTCGTGATCGTGCTCCTCGGCATCGTGGCCGGAGGGATGCTGGCGGTCATCGCGCGGCAGCAGCGCTTCTACGGCGGTTCGGCGGGGATCATCGACACCCGCAGCGCCGTGCGCGAGGGGATCGGGGTGCTCCAGTCGGATCTCCGCTCCCTGGCCCCCGATTCGGGGGACATCTACGCGATGAGCTCCACATCCATCGACTTCCGGGCGGCCATCGGCTCGTCCGTGGTATGCTCGATCGACCCCACGGGCACCCTGGTCGTGGTGCCCCCGAAGGTGCTCTCGTCGCAGGTGAAGCTCACCTCGTGGGTCAGCGACCCGCAGTGGGGGGACACGCTGCTCTTCTTCGATCCGGGGACGAAGGTGGGGACCGCGGACAACAAGTGGCGAATCCGCGAGCTGCGCGCCGCGCCCACGCCGAATGCCACCTGTCCCACGTCGAGCGGATTCACGAAGACCAGCGCCGAACAGATCACCGGCTACACGCTGCAGCTTGGCACGGCGCTCCCTTCGACCGTGATTAGGGGGTCCGCCATCCGCGCCTTCCGCAAGGCGCACTACGGGCTGTACCAAGAGGGGGATGGCAATTGGTACCTCGGGTACTACGATTGCCTCGGTACGCGCAGCCCGGAGTGCAGCGCGCCGTCGCCGGTGGCCGGCCCGTACCTCGCGCCCGGCACCGCGCTGCCGGGACTCGCGTTCACGTACTATGACTCGACGGGCGCCACCACCGCCGATCCCACGAAGGTCCGGCGCATCGACATTGTGATGCGCGCGCGGAGCCAGGAACGGGTGAGCGCCGATGGCGGAGGGCGGAGGCGCTTCTTCGTGGATTCGCTGAGCACCACCGTCGCCGTGCGGAACTGATGCCGGCGCGCATGCCAGGAGACCGACACATGAACAGACTCTCGTCACGCCGGGATGGCTTCGCGCTCGCGGTCGCGCTCGCGGCGATCGTGATCATCGGCGGCCTGATCGCCGGCGTGTTCTACGCCTCCACGCAGGAGTACCGCATCGGGCGGAACACGATTCTCCAGACGCGCGCCCTCGCCGGCGCGGAGGACGGCCTCAACGCGGTGCTCGTGCGCAACGGCGCCGGGTGGCAGACGGCCTGGAACAACGCCTCGCCGGGATTCGTCGTCACCAAGGTCTATCACCCGAGCGACAGCACCAACGACACCGTGCGCGTGATGTCGCTGGGGAGCGGCAGCTTCCTCGTCACCTCCGAGGGGCGCGCCGGCAGGGTGGCGGGCGCGCAGGGGCACCGGCGCGTCGGTGCGCTCGTCACCCTGTGGGCACCGACGATCAACATGCGCGGCGCGCTCACCACCCGCGGCGCCACCAAGATCGGCGGCAGCTCGTTCATCGACGGGAACGACACCGCGACGGTGAACAACTGGAACTGCCCCCCTGGGGGCGCGGCGATGCCGGGGATCGCCGCGGCCGATCCCACGCAGATCACCACGTCCGGTTGCAACAGCCTCAACTGCATCGCCGGTAACCCGAAGATCCAGAAGGACTCCGCCGCCGCCGACACCAGCACGTACACCGTGTTCGGCGATCTCAAGTGGGCCGACCTCGTGGCGATGGCGAACAAGTATCCGCCCAGCTCCACGATGAACGGGATGAAGGCCTCGTTCACCAGCGGTGGCTGCAACATCGCGGACCAGTACAACTGGGGCGATCCGTACCGCACGGGTAGCGATACGTCCTGCGCGAGCTATTACCCGATCATCTATGCGAGCAGTGACCTGCAGCTCACGGGCGGCTACGGCCAGGGCATTCTGCTGGTGGAGGGGAACCTTCAGGTCTCCGGCGGCTTCGAGTTCTTCGGCCCGGTGATCGTGAGGGGAACGCTCAAGACCACCGGTACCGGCGGCCACTTCAACGGCGGCGTGATGGCCGAGAACGTGGACCTGGAGCAGAACACGGTGCTCGGCGACGCGGTGGTGCGATTCTCGTCGTGCACGGTGAACCGCGCCCTCCTCGGCACCGCATCGCCCACGCTGGTCAAGGGACGCTCCTGGACGGAGCTGTTCTAGCGCCCCTCCCCCTAGAAGGGAATCGATCCTCGAAGCGCGCTCCGGCTGATGCTCTCATCGGCCGGAGCGCGATCTTCATCTCGCCCCGTGCGCCGCCGCACGCGCTCGTCGCGGGGTGGAACCCTCGATCCCCTTCGCCATGCATCGCTCGCTCTCCCCCCGCCGGACCGGCTTCACCCTCATCGAGATCATCGTCACCATCACGCTGCTCGCGGTCGGCCTCGCCGCGCTCGTGAGCACATCGGCGGCCATCGCCCGCGTGCAGGGGGCGGGAGAGCGGCGCGAGCGCGCGGCGAATCTGGTGGACGCGCGCTTCGAGCGGCTGCGCGCTGCTCCGTGCGCGGCGTCGGCGGGCGCGGACAGCGACCATGCGGTCGTGGCGCGATGGACGGCGGCGGTGAGCGCCGGCACGCGCCGGCTCGACGATGCCATCACCGTCCCCGACGGCCCGGCCGAGCGGCACGAACTGGTGCGGAGCGCCACCCCATGCTGATCCACCGAATCGAACGAGGGGCGGGGTTCACGCTGGTGGAGCTCCTGGTCGCGGTCACCCTCCTCGGGATCATCTCCGCCGCCATCCTCGGCGTCGCCTTGCGCCAGCAGCGCTTCCACCTGGCCACCATGGCGACCATCGAGGCGCGACGCGCGGCCCGCGATGGCGCGGACGTGCTCCGCGGCGACCTGCGCGCCATCGCTCCGGCCGCGGGGGACCTGTACGCCATCGGCACGAGCGACGTCGAATTGCGCGCCGCCGCCGGTACGTCGGTGGTGTGCGCCGTGGGTGACACGCGCGATGTCATCCACCTCCCGCCGCGCGCGGCCGCGAACGGCGTGCTCACCTCGTGGGTCGTTCCGCCGGCGCGCGGGGACACGGTGTTCGTTCGCGCGGCATCGCTTCGCCCCGATCAGGCGCGGTGGGACGCGCACGTGCTCACCGCCGATCCGGCGGCTGGTGGCTGCCCCACCGCCGGCGGCTTCGTCGCCACCCCCGCGGAGTCCGCATCCGCCATCGCGCTGCACATCGCCCCTCCGCTCGCGCCAAACATCTCCCCCGGCGCCGCGCTCCGAGTCGTGCGGCGCGTGCGCTACGAGCTGTATCGCGCCGGAGATGGGCAGTGGTACCTCGGCTACCAGGACTGCCTCCCCTCCCGCGCCACGCCGTGCGCCACGGTGCAGCCGGTGAGCGGTCCGTACGCCCCGGGCGGCGTTCGCTTCGGCTGGCGCGACTCGTCCGGCGCCGAGACGTCCGATCCAACGCGCGTGCGGCGCATCGATGTCGCGACCGTGGCGCGCTCCGGTGCCGCCATCCGCGCACGGGGGTTCGCCCCCCGCCCGGCTGCGGAATCGCTGTCCTTCACCATCACGCCGAGGAACTGACCGTGCGTGCGCCACGCTTCCGGCGAGGGAGCCGCCGGCCGGGGATCGCCCTCCTGATCGCGCTCGTCACCATGTCGCTCGTCGGCGCCCTGGCCGCAGGGCTCCTGCTCGCCGCCATGCGCGAGCGCCGCGACGGTGCCGACGCCATCCGCCGCGTGCGCGCGCTCGCCGCCGCGGAAAGTGGAGCAGCCGAACTGCTCGCCGAGGGCGCGTGGCCGGCCGCATGGCTCGCCACTCCCGCTCGCGGTGCGGTGGGCGTGCGCGAGTACCGCACCGGTGACGGCGCGCTGGACTCGGTGCGCGTTCTCCGCCTCTCGCTCTCCACTTTCCTCGTGGCTTCGCGCGGCATCGCGGGCGTCGGCGCATCGCAGGCGCGCCGCCGCATCGGCGTCCTGCTCGACCTCCGCGTCCCCGAGCTCGCGCCGCGCGCGGCGCTCACAGCGGCCGGGGGCGTCGCCGTCGCCGCCGGCTCCGAGGTGAACGGCTCGAGCGCCGCTCCTCCGGGGTGGGAGTGCGCGTTCGATGATGCCGAGCCGTCCATCGCCGCCGTCGCCGTCTCCCCCACCGCCGTCGTGGACACCACCGCGTGCGATTCATCCGGTTGCCTGCGCGGGGCGATCCCCATCGTCCGCGATACCGCCGTGGCCGATCCCGCCGCATGGACGCACCCGGGTGAGGTCGACCGCTCCGTGCTCCTCTCCGTCGCTCGACCGCTCCCCGCCGGCACCACCATCGCCGATGCCGCGCCGTCGCTCGATCGCTCCGGCACGTGCGACACCGCCGCTGTACGCAACCTCGGCGATCCGCGCCGCGCACTCGGCATTGCCTCACCGTGCGCGGGATGGCTCCCCGTGGTGCACTCCCCCGGCGACCTCCACCTGTCCGGCGGCACGGGGCAGGGAGTGCTCCTGGTGGATGGCGACCTCCACCTCGAGCGCGGCGCCTCGTTCGCGGGACTCGCGATCGTCCGCGGCAGCTTCCGCTCGTCAGGCAATTCCTCGTTCGTCGGCGCGGTGATCGCGAGCACCGCAACCCTCGACCAGCGCTCGACCGTTCGCTACTCGCGCTGCACCGTCACCTCCGCCCTCACCCGCATCGCCCATCCCGTGCTCGCCAGGCAATGGCGATGGATGGAGCTGTGGTAGCGGGATGCGGTGCGCGGGACGCGGTGCGCGGAGAGTGGAAATCGTGTTGCATGCGATTCCC
>CAMLEQ010000052.1 GCA_946479015.1 uncultured Gemmatimonadota bacterium
TGTAGAGAGAGTCCACCTACACACGAACCTACACGCGCCGTACCTCCCTCCTCATTCCGTCAGTCTCCCACACGCCACACGCGTTCCATGGTGGTCTAGCGACTAGGTCCCACCCCCCACCCCCGCCGCAGCCTCGCCTCGAACTCCTCCCGGTGCCTGCGCCCGAGCGTGAGACGTGTCCCGTCGCGCAGCACCACGGCCATGTCGCCGTGGAAGAGCGGCTCCAGGGCGCGCACCTGGGCGAGGCGAACGATCGCCGAGCGATGGACGCGGGCGAAGCGGCGCGGGTCGAGCGCGGCATCGAGCGTCTTGATCGTCTCGCGCACCAGCGGCGTGCCGGCGCGCGTGTGCAGCCGCACGTAGTTGTCCGCGGCCTCGAACCAGTCCACCTCGTCGACCGGCAGCACCACCGTGCGGTCGCGCTCCTTCACCAGCAGGCGCTCGAGATACGGTCCCCCGGCCGGCGCCGCGCGCAGCGCGCGCAATAGCGCGTCGAGATCGGCGGCGCGCAGCGCCGGCGCGGCCGCGGCGTCCCCGCTCTCACCGTCGGACCGCCGCGCGTGGCGCTCGCGCACGCGGGCCAGCGCCGTGCGGAAGCGCTCCTCGTCGAACGGCTTCACCAGGTAGTCCACCGCGTGCACGTCGAAGGCGCGCACCGCGTACGCGTCGAACGCCGTCACGAACACGATCGCCGGCCGCTCCTCCGGCGCGAGTGCCGCGAGCACGCCGAAGCCGTCGCGCTCGGGCATCTGCACGTCCAGGAACACGATGTCGGGGCGCAGCGACCGGATGCGGTCGACCGCCTCGTTCCCGTCGCGCGCCTCCCCCACCACGGTCACATCCGGCTCCTCGGCGAGGAAGGCGCGCAGCCCACGGCGCACCAGCGGCTCGTCGTCCACGAGCAGCACGCGGAGCGTGCCGGCGCTGGCGCCGGCCCCGGCGCGGGGGCGGGCGTGGGGGCGGGACTCGTCAGGCATGGACATGGATCGCATCTCCGATGTCATCCCCGGCATCGTGCGCCGACTGGAAGGGGACCACGAGCCGCGCGATGCACCCGCCCCCGGGCGCCTCGAGCAGCTCGAGCGCGTGCGACGCGCCGTACAGCGTCCGCAGCCGCTCGCGCGTGGTGGAGAGTCCGATCCCCCCCGGGCCGGAGGGTGCACGCCCCGGCCCGGGGCCGTCGTCGCGCACCTCGATCACGAGCGTGCCGTCGTCGCGGCGGGCGTGCACCACCACCCGCCCCGCCGCCGCGCGCGGGGCGATCCCGTGCCGGATGGCGTTCTCCACCAGCGGCTGCAGCACCAGGTCGGGGACGCGCGCGCGCAGCGTCTCCGGCGCCACGTCGTAGGTGACCACCAGCCGGTCCTGGAAGCGCGTCCCCTCGATCTCCAGGTACAGCCGCACCAGCTCGAGCTCGTGCGCGAGCGCCACCTCGGTGTGCCGCGCGCGCGAGAGCGTGAGGCGCAGCAGCTCCCCGAGCCGCGTGACCGTGCGCGTGGCCGCCGGCGGGTCCTCGCGGATCAGCACCGTGATCGCGTGCAGGGTGTTGAACAGGAAGTGCGGGTGGAGCTGCGTCTTGAGCGCGCCGAGCTGCGCGGCGGTGAGCTCCGAGGCGAGGCGGGCGGCGCGCAGCTCCTGCGCGCGGAGGCGCCGCAGCGAGTCGATGGTCGTCGCCGCCGCGACGATGGCGCCGTACGTCAGGAGCCCCGTCACCAGCCGCGCGAGCACCGACACGGTGTAGATGGAGGACGCCGGGTGGCGCGCGAGCGTCGCCGGCTCGATGCGCATCTGGACGAGGAGCGAGACCTCCGACCAGAGGAACGCGTGCGCGATGGTGATCCCCAGCGCGGCCGCGCCGTGGCGGAGGAGCGCGCGTCGCAACCGGTGCGCTGGCGGCGCCACGGCCGCGACCGGATCGTCGCTCGCCACCTCCCCCCCAGCCCCCGCGTGCGGGTCGAGCGGCCACCGGCGCGCCAGCGCGAACAGCAGCGGCGTGAGCGGCACCCAGGTGAGCCACGCCCCCACCTGCACGAGGATGAACGGCCAGTTCCTCGGCCACTCGTCGTTCAGCGTGTAGACGGCGTACGACTGCAGTCCGGCGATGAGCGCCGGAACCGCCCAGATGGCGATGAGGAGCGGAAGCCGGAAGTGCGCGTGCCGCGGTGTGAGACGCATGCGCCCCTAATCTAAGTGCGGGGCGGGAAGCCGGCGGGCGGGGACGCGGCGCGCGACCGCGATCCCCGCCCGCCGCCGCGCCCCTCACCGCGTGGCGCCGACCGCCGAACCCTCCGCGGCCGCGTCGTTCACCGACACGACCGTGCTCCACGGCGTGAGCTTCAGGTGCATCGCCGCCACCCGCTCGGGCGTGATCCCCGCGCGCCGCGCCGCCGCCACGACCTCCGTGGCGTACGTGGTCGGCTCGCTCACGTCCTGCACGTAGTCGCCTGCCCACAGGAACCGCTCGGCGGGGATCCACGCCATGAGCGCGCCCTCGCTCCCGAGGCCGTCGATGGGATGGACCGTCACCGCCCCGCCGGCGAGTCGCAGGGAGTCGCGCACCGCGTGGAAGCGCAGCCGCGCGGCGGCGGGGTGTGCGCGGCGCACCCGCTCGAGCGTGTCCGGCTCGAGCGTCCAGCGCCGGTCCACCACCCGTCGCAGGAAGGCCTCGTTGGAGGGCTGCGAGTACACCGTGGCGCCGCGCGCCACCCAGTAGCGCACTCCGGCGATGTGCGGCCAGGCGAGATCGCTCACCACCAGCGCCACCGGATGCCGCCCCGGAAAGAGCCGGGCGATCCACTGCGCGTCCTCGCGCGCGCGCGCCTCGCCGAGCTGCGCGTCGAGCACCCAGACCGTGTCCCGCTGGAGCGTGACGACGTTCGTGTACGCGCGATTCGCGAGCAGGAAGGTGCTCGAGCCCACCCGCACCGTGTCCGGGGCGGGGAAGGGGGGCGTGCGCACCGGCATCGCGGGCGCATCCGCGGGGAGCGCGAGCGACGGCGCGCTGTCCGTCGCGACGAGCGCGATGGGACCCACGGTGCGCGCGATCTCCACCTCGCCATCCACCAGGCGGAACCCGGCCACGGGAACGCGCACGCCGTCGCGGAGGAGCCAGTTGGTCCACACGTACTCCGCGTGCACATCCCCCCACAGGTAGTGCGGCTCCCGCCGGTCGAGCTTCACCGGCAGCCCGCTCTTCGGGTCCACGTACAGCCGCTCCGGGCCGGCGGGCGTCACTCGCTCGAGGACGAGGCGCGGATAGTCGCGATAGATGCAGCGCGCGACCACGCGCGCATCGGGTGCGGCGCGCCAGTCGGCGAGCACCGTCCACGCGTCCAGCGGCCGCGAGCGCAGGGAGAGCGCGTGTCCTCCGGCGTTCGGCACGAGCGAGCTGTCGCGCACCACGTACGTGGCGCGCTCGCCGTGCAGCAGGATGAACGGCCGCTCGGCGTGATGGCCGAAGCCGAATCCGCGCTCCTCCAGCCGCTGCACGCGCGAGGCGGGATCGACGTAGAACATCCCCCCCCACTGCAGCGTGAGGAACGGGGGATAGGTCCGGTCGGACTGGTAGTTCTGCGAGATGTCGTCGGAGAACTCGTAGCGCAGCACGCGACGTTCGGCGCGCGGGATGCCGGCGGCCCGCACGGCGCGCTCGAGCACGGCGCGCGCATCACCGGTGGCGGTCGCGCACGGTTCGGTGGTCGCGATGGGCGCGCGTGGCAGCGAGCGCCCGGCGGCGGGCGGCGCGCCGGCCGCGGGGAGGGAGAGCGCGATGGCGGCGGCCCACGCGAGTCGCGCCTGGACGATGATGTGAGTGATGGACATGCCGCGAACGGTGTCGCGGCGGCTAGCGGCCAGCCAGCACTTTGTGGCGGACGGCGGCGCGCCGGTGGCGAGCGCCGCCGGCGGGGGGCGAACGGAGCACCGCGCGGTGGTGGCGTACGTGAACGCCCTCCCGTACGAGCCGCTCCACGACGCGTTCATCAGCGCGTCCGGCGCGGTGGGGGCCGGGCTCACGCCGGCGGGGCCGGGGGGGGAGCGCCGGATCTTGTCGCCTGACTGTTCTGGTGATATCCATGGGTCGCCCGCCCCCGGACCTCCACCCGTCCGGGCCGGACGGTCCGTCGGACGCCCGGCGCACGATCCGCCCGCTCCCCCCTGCATGGAGTCACCCGACCCCGCCGAGCCAGCGCGTCCGGCACCGCACGACGATGCGTCCCGGGACCTCCACGACCTCGCGGATCTCGAGGCGCTCTTCCACGCGCACTACGCCCCGCTCTGCGAGTACGTGTGGTCGTACGTGCGGTCGCGGGAGGCGGCCGAGGAGCTGGTGCAGGGGGTGTTCGTGCGCCTGTGGGAGCTGCAGGCGCGCGGCTCGTCGCCGGAGCTCGGCGTCTCCTACCTCTATGCCGCGGCGCGCAACCGCGCGATCACGCAGCTGCGGCGCGAGCGCGTGGCCCGCCGGTTCGCGGACGCGACGCTCGCCGCGCACGAGGGTGAGCCGCCAACGGAGACGGCGCTCGACACGCTGGAAGCGATGGATCTCGCCGCCGCCGCCGACCGCGCGGTGGCGGCGCTCCCCGACCGTTGCCGCCTCATCTTCCTCATGAGCCGGCAGCAGGGGCTGAGCCACGGCGAGATCGCCAGGGCGCTCGGCGTCTCCCTCACCACGGTGGAAACGCAGATCTCGCGCGCCCTCAAGCGCCTGCGCGCGCGGCTCGCCCCCTACCTCGGCGTCGCGATCGCCGTGGTGCACGCCGCGAGCACGGCACTCCGGATCCTCCGCTGACCGGCGCGACCACGACCGAGTGGCGGCGCACCTTGTCATGGTGCGCCGCCACTCGCGCGTTATGACATGGACCAGGAGCGCACCAGGCATGCTCGACGAGACCATGGACCGCCGCATCGTCCGGTACATCACCGGCGAGTGCGACGCCGAGGAAGCGAACCAGATCCGGCTGTGGATCGCCGCCGACCCCGCGCGCGCGGAGCAGGTGGCGTCGCTCGAGCGCGTGTGGCGCGCGACGGGCGCGCTTCCCTCGCGCTGGGACACCGCCGCGGCGTGGACGGCTGTGCGCGCGCACGTCGAGGCGCGCGCGCGCGATGCCGCCGCGCGGCCGGCGCTCGCGCCAGTGCCCGCCTCCCGGCGGACGTGGCGGGCGTGGGGCGCGCCGCGCACGCCGCGGAGCGCGCTCGCCCGCCTGGCGCCGATCGCCGCGGCGCTCCTCGTCGTCGCGGGGGGCGGGCTCTGGTGGGGCCTCGGGCACCGGGTGCACCGCGCCGTGCCGCCGGCGCCGCTCGAGCAGATCGCCACCAGGCGCGGACAGCTCGCCGACGTCTACCTGAGCGACGGCACGCACGTGCTGCTCGGCGTCGAGAGCCGGCTGCGCTTCGCCGCGCCCCTCGGACGCGATTCGCGCGACGTGTGGCTCGAGGGGGAGGCGGTGTTCGACGTGGCGCACGATGCGCGCGTTCCGTTCGTCGTCCACACCAGCCGCGCCACCGCCAGCGACCTCGGGACGCGCTTCGACGTGCGCGCGTACGGCGACGATTCCACCACCACGGTGGTGGTGGCGGCGGGGCGCGTGCTCCTCGCGCCGCGCGCCGCCCCGTCGAGCGCGGCGCGCGCCAGCGCCAGCGCGGTGCTCGCGGCGGGCGACCTCGGACAGCTCGGCGCGGAGCCGCGCGTGCGCACGCGCCACGGCGTGCTCGTGGAGCGCTACCTCGCGTGGACCGACCGTCGGCTCGCCTTCACCGATACCCCGCTGCGCGAGGTGCTCCCCCAGCTCGGCCGCTGGTACGATCTCGACTTCCGGCTGGGCGATCCGTCGCTCGCCGAGCGCCGCCTCACCGCGACGCTCACGTCCGAATCCGTTCCCGATCTCCTTCGCGCCCTCGCGCTCACCCTCGAGGTCCGCTCCGAGCGGCACGGGCGCGTGGTCACCCTCTACCCGGCCAGCAGGCGCCGGTAGTCCTCCTCACGCTCACGTCGTTCGGGAGAAACGTCATGCGGTCACCCGTCTCGTTGCTGGTCTTGCTCCTCGCCGGACCGCTGTTCGGCGCCACCGCGAACGCGCAACAATGGGTGGGCGAGCAGCCGGCCGCGCGAAGCCCGCGGTTCCTGCTCGCCTCGAGCGCCGCGCCGGTGCCGGTGGACGCCAGGCGCGTCGCCGCGCTGCGCCGCCGGATCTCGCTCGACCTGCCCGATGCCACACTCGACGAGGCGCTCGCCGCGATCTCCCGCCAGTCGGGAATCCACTTCATGTACAGCAAGGACGTCGTCCGGCTCGATGACCACGTGCGGCTGCGCGCGCAGGAGATCACCGTGGCCGCGGCGCTCACCGAGCTGCTCATGGACGCGAACGTCGACGTCGTGCTCTCCCCCGGCGGGCAGGCGCTGCTCACCCGGCACGTGCCGCCGAAGGAGGCGCGGGTCCAGAACGGCACCGTGGCCGGCACGGTGGTCGATTCCGCCACGCGCGAGCCGGTGGCTGCGGTGTCGGTGGTGGTCGATGGCACGCGCCTCGGCGCGCTGACGGACGACCAGGGCCACTACCAGATCCCGAACGTGCCCGAGGGAGCGCACACCGTGACCGCGCGCCGCATCGGCTACGGCAAGGTGACGCTCTCGGTGACCATCACCGGCGGGGCGCAGGCCACGCTGGACTTCGCGCTCCCGCGCGCGGCGAGCTCGCTGGAGCAGGTGGTGGTCACGGCCACAGGGACGGCGCGCAAGAAGGAGATCGGGAACAGCGTCTCCACGATCGATGCGGAGGAGATCGCCCACGCGCCCGTGACCACGCCGGAGCAGGTGATCGACGGACGCTCCCCCGGCGTGTCGGTGCTCTCGAACTCCGGGCAGCCCGGATCCGGCGGCACGATCCGCCTCCGCGGCACGGGGAGCGTGTCCCAGGGGAACACGCCGATCATCTACATCGATGGCGTGCGCATGTACAACGGCAACGCGCCCACGGATGCGATGTCGCGCCAGGCGATCTCCCCGCTCAACGACATCGACCCCGCGGACATCGACCACGTGGAGATCGTGAAGGGGCCCGCGGCCACCACGCTCTACGGCACCGAGGCCTCCGGCGGCGTGATCCAGATCTTCACCAAGAAGGGCGCCGCCGGGAAGTCGCGCTGGACCGCGCGCGTCTCCCAGGGCATCAACAACCTCGGGCACCTCGGCGGTGACCAGAATCCAACCGGCTTCTTCCTGAACGAGTGCCGCGGCGCCGATCTGGTGAACGGGCTGGGCGTGCGCTTCGAGGATCCCACCTGCCCGGCGAGCGGATCGTGGCTGCGTGACGGCTACGTGTCGCGCTACAGCCTCGCCACCAGCGGCGGTACGAACGCCGTCACCTATTACCTGTCCGGCGCCTACGACGACGAGAGCGGCGTGATCAGCACCAGCCGCAGCAAGGACGCCGGCTTCCGCGGCAACTTCGGCTTCACGCCGGCGCCGCACCTGAACCTCAAGGCCAGCACCGCCTACACGCGCCGCGACGTGAGCTGGGTGGCCGACGGCGACAACGCGAACGGCTTCCTGCTCAACGTGTCCCGTGGGCCCAGCGGTAGCATGAAGGGGGGCGGGTGCAGCGACCCCGCCGTGGTGTGCGTCACGAACGGCGACATCCTGAGCATGGACAACGCCACGCAGAGCGACCACTTCATTCTCGGTCTCGACGCCACGCACGAGGCGTTCGGTCACCTCACCAACGTGCTGCGGCTGGGCTACGACTACGCCCGCGCGCGCGACAAGGCGGTGACACCGTTCGGGTATCTCACCCTGCCCAGCGGCCGGATGTTCTGGCGGGAGTGGGACCAGCGCCTGCTCACGCTCGACTACGCGAGCACGCTCAATTACACACTCGGCCGCTCGTGGAGCACGGCCACCTCGGTGGGCGCGCAGATGTTCAACAGCTGGCAGACGAACACCGGGATTCAGGGGCAGAACTTCGCCGGCCCCGGCGACCCGACGCTGGAGTCGTCCTCGGTGCGCGATCTCACCAGCGACCTCGATCAGCACGTGATCAATGCCGGCTTCTTCGCCCAGGAGGTGCTGGGGTGGCGCGACCGCCTCTTCCTCACCGGCGGGCTTCGCGTGGACGGGAACAGCGCGTTCGGGAGCAGCTTCGGGCTGCAGGCGTACCCGAAGGTGAGCGCCGCGTACACGATCTCCGATGAGTCGTTCTGGCCCACCTCGATCGCCGAGACGATGAAGCTGCGCGCCGCCTACGGCGAGTCGGGAAAGGCGCCGGGCGCGTTCGACGCGGTGCGGACCTGGGCGCCGGTCTCGGCGGAGAACGGGCAGCCGGCCTTCACCCCCGACCAGATCGGGAACCCGGACCTCGGCCCCGAGCGCACGCGCGAGTACGAGCTGGGCTTCGACGCCACCACCATTGGCGGACGGGTGAACATCGGCCTCACCTACTATCACCAGCACACCCTGGACGCGCTCATCCCCGTCGAGTACCCCGCCTCCGAGGGCTTCGTCAACCGGCAGCTCGAGAACGTGGGCGAGGTGTTCAACAAGGGCCTCGAGGTCTCGGTGGACGCCGGGATCGTCTCGCGTCCGCGGTTCGATTGGCACGTGGGAGTGAACTACAGCGGCAACACGAATCGCGCCGGGAACCTGGGCGGGCAGTCGATCACCATCAGCGCCATCTCCGGCGAGTACGTGCGCGAGGGGTACGCGGTGCCGGCGTACTTCGGGCGCGTGGTGACGAACCCGAACGACTACGCCGATCCGGTGTTCGCGGAAGACCAGTACCTCGGCGCGATCTACCCGAACAAGATCATCGGCCTCACCACCAACCTGCGCTTCCTCGAGCGGTTCCGCCTCTCCGCGCTCGGGGAGTGGCAGCTCGGAGGCCACCTGCTCAACACCATGGGCTACAGCCTCGCGGACAACATGCAGATCTGGCCCGCCTGCTACGCGGCGCAGCACGCGATGGCCGCCGCCGCCGACGGCGATTCCTCCGGGCTCGGATCGATCACCGCGCTGCAGCGCGCGCAGTGCTCCACATCGAGCAAGGTGAAGGCGTACACGCTCTGGGTGGAACCCAGCGACTTCTTCAAGCTGCGGAGCGTGTCGCTCACCTACGATCTCCCCGCGCGCTGGCTCGGCGGCGCCCGCAGCGGCTCCGTCACCCTCGCCGGCCGCAACCTGTTCACGGCCACCAAGTACCGCGGCACCGACCCCGAGGTCAACGACCAGGGGGACAACCAGTTCGCCCGGCGCGATTACTACAACCTGCCGCCGTACCGCACGTTCGTCGCCACCCTGACCATCGACTTCTGACACGAGGCGCAACGGATGACCATGCACGACGCCCTCCGCCGCGCCGCGATGCTCGTGTGCGCCGGCAGCACCCTGGCGGCAACCGCCGCGTGCGATCTCTCGGTGACCAACCCGGGATCGACCCGGGACGATGACCTGAACACCCCTTCCGCCATGCCCGCGCTCGTGAACGGCATGTCGGGCGATCTCTCGTACTCCCTGGGCTATCTCGCCCGCGAAGGGTCGGTGATGACCGACGAGCTGCGCGAGTCCGGGACCTACCCGGCGATGGGCCGCTTCGACCAGGGGATCATCGATGACGTGGACGCGGGCTCGCTGTGGGACAACGCCCAGGAGGCGCGGTGGGTGGCCGAGAACGGGATCGACCGCATGAAGCAGGTGCTGCAGGCGGACTTCGAGACGAGCCCGCTCTCGGCGCGCGCGTACCTCTACGCCGGCTTCGCGAACCGCGTCCTCGGCGAGAACATGTGCGACGCGGTGATCGACGGCGGCCCGCGGCAGAGCGACTCGGTCTACTTCCAGCGTGCCGACTCCGAGTTCACCGAGGCGCTGCGCCTGGCGCAGGCACAGGGGGTGGACAGCCTGGCGCTCACCGCGCTCGCGGGACGGGCGCAGGTGCGCGCGGACCTCGGCCGTTGGACCGACGCGGATGCCGATGCCGCGCAGGTGCCGGCCGACTTCCGCTTCGACGCGATCTTCTCCACCAACTCCGAGCGCGAGAACAACAATCTCGCGTACGAGACCACCACGCGGCGCGAGGTCTCGGTGTGGGGCACCCAGTGGGCGGCCACCAACGCCGACCCGCGCGTGCCGTGGGACACGCTGTTCACCTCCGCCGGCGTCGTCCAGAAGGGTAACAACGGCAGCACGCCGTTCTTCCGGCAGAAGAAGTACCCCGGGGTCGACGCTCCAATCCCGCTGGCCAAGGGGACGGAGATGCTGCTCATCCGCGCCGAGGCGGCGCTGCGCGACGGCGCCGTCCCCGCCGCCATGGGCTACGTGAACGACGAGCGCGCCGCGTACGGCCTCGCCGCGCTCGATGTCTCCGACGCGGACAGCGCCTGGACGGTCCTCCAGTCCGAGCGCGGCGCCGTGCTCTGGCTGGAGACGCGGCGGCTCTGGGACCTGCGCCGCTGGTACGCCGAGGGGCGCACCACCTTCCTCGAGGGACGCGACACGTGCATCCCCATCTCGCAGGCCGAGCAGAGCTCGAACCCGAACCTGTGATGCGCGCGACGTCGAACGCGACATCCGCCGCGCGCCGCCAGCGCGCGGCGAGCGTCCTGCTGATCGCGGCGTGCGCGGCGTGCTCCGCCGCGCGCCCCGATCCCACTCCCGCGCCGGAGACGGGGCGGCGCCTCGTGGCCGCGCACGGGATGGTCGCCTCGGCCAGCCCGTACGCGAGCGATGCCGGGGTGGAGATGCTGCGCCGCGGCGGCAACGCCGTGGACGCCGCCGTGGCCACCGCGTTCGCGGTGGGCGTGGTGGAACCGATGATGGCCGGCATCGGCGCGGGGGGCGGGATGTTGGTCTGGCTGCAGCACGACCGCCGCGCCGAGTACCTCGACTTCTACGCCACCGCGGGCGC
The DNA here is from genome assembly GCA_946479015.1 of uncultured Gemmatimonadota bacterium. The sequence goes on from CAMLEQ010000052.1 coordinate 10,890, forward strand.
CGACGGGGACACCGCGCTGAATCACTATCGCGGCTCCCCCGTCACCGCACGCGCGGCCGCGGTGCCCGGCGCCGTGGCCGGGCTGCTCGACATGCAGGCGAAGTACGGCAAGCTCCCGCGCGCGGTGGTGCTCGAGCCGGCGATCCGCCTGGCCGCCGACGGCTTCCCCGTGCATTCGCTGCTCGCGCGGGAGATCGCCAAGGACTCGGCGGCGCTCGCGCAGTCCGCCGGGGCGCACATCTTCCTCCCCGGTGGCAAGCCGATCGCCGCCGGCACACGGCTCGTCCAGCCGGAGCTCGCCGCGTCGCTGCGCCTCATCGCGGCGCAGGGAAAGGACGCCTTCTACACCGGCGAGATCGCGCGGGAGATCGTGCGCGCGCTGAACGACGGCGGCAACCCGATCACCATGGCCGACCTGGCGTCGTTCACCCCGCGCCCCAAGCGTCCACTGTGCGCCGGCTTCGAGGGACGGGTCGTGCTCTCCGCGCCGCCTCCGCAGGGCGGAATGCAGGTGCTCGAGGCGCTCCGCCTCCTCGCGCCGCAGCACCTCCCGAGCCTCGGTCTCCCGTCCAGATCCCCCGACGCGTTCCGCGTGCTCGCCGCCGCGCTGCGCGTGAGCGTCGCCGACCGGAACGCGTACGTCGGCGATCCGGGGCACGCGCCGGTTCCCGCCGCGGGGATCACCTCCGCCGCCTACGCTGCCAGGCGGCAGGCGCTGATCGGCGCCGCCGCCGTGCCCGACACGCTCGCGCCGGGCGATCCATGGCCGGACGATGCCGCCGCGCCGGAGGCGGCGTGCGCGCCGTACGCGCCGTACGGTCCGTCGAGCATCCCCCCGCGCACCGCACGCGCGAGTGTGCGCTCCGGCGTGCGCGCCGGCGATGAAGGGGGCGCGGAGACCACGCACATGTCGGTGGTGGATGCGGACGGGAACGCCGTGTCGCTCACCTTCACCAACGGCCGGCTCTTCGGCTCCGGCACGTGGGCGGCGGGGACGTTCCTCAACAGCGCCATGCTCAACTTCTCGCGCGCCGACACGAGCGCCAACGCGCGAGGCCCGCACCGCGTGCCGGCGTCCACGATCTCCCCCACCATCGTGCTCGCCGACGGGCGCGTGCGGATGGTGGTCGGCTCCCCGGGATCGATGGCCATCCCGCCGGCGATCGTGGAGACGATCGTGTACTCGCTCGACTACGGGATGGATCCCATGCAGGCGCTGGAGATGCCGCGCGTCATCCCCTATCCCACGTCGATGCTGCGCATGGAGGATGGCTTCAGCCCCGAGGTGCTCGAGGCCGCGCACCGGCTCGGCTACGACGTGCAGACCACGCCGCCGGCCGATATGTTCTTCGGCGGCGTGCAGGTGATCGAGCGCGTCGGCGGCCGGTGGGTCGGCGCCGCCGATCCGCGCCGCGACGGCGAGGTGCGGGGGTACTGACACCGCCCCCGCCCCCGCGCCTCGCGCCACGCGCGCCGCGACACGCGATTCCCTCTTCCCCATCGAGGCTGGCGTGAATCAGATCCGTCGTCCCACCCGCTCGCTGGCGCTGCTCCTCGGCGCGATCGCCTTCGTCGTTCCCGCCGGCGCGAGCGCGCAGGCCACGGCCGTCCCCGCCGCTCCCGCAGTGGCGCGCGTCACCTCCCCTCGCCAGCAGTTCGGCTTCGACATCGGCGCGGACTACCATCTGGTGGACTACACCGCGCTCGTGGCCTACTGGCGGAAGCTCGACCGCGAGTCCGACCGCATGACGCTCGAGCGCATCGGCACCACCGCCGAGGGACGGCCGATGTACATGGCGGTGATCACGTCGCCGGAGAACCAGCGCAAGCTCGGCCACTACCGCGACATCGCGCGACGCCTCGCGCTCGCGAAAGGGCTCTCCGATGCCGACGCGCACGCGCTCGCGCGCGAGGGGAAGGCGGTGGTGTGGATCGATGGCGGGCTGCACGCCACCGAGGTGCTCGGCTCGCAGCAGCTCATCGAGACCGTCTACGAGCTCGTGAGCCGCACCGACCGCGAGATGACCCGGTTCCTGCGCGACGACATCGTGCTCTGCGTGCTCGCCAACCCCGATGGGATGGAGCTCGTCTCCGACTGGTACAACCGCAAGGCGGACACGCTGGCGCGCAAGAGCTCCGACATCCCGCGCCTCTACCAGAAGTACGTCGGCCACGACGACAACCGCGACTTCTTCATGGCCAACCAGCCGGAGACGCAGGCCATGAACCGCGTGATGTACCGCGAGTGGTTCCCGCAGATCGT
>CAMLEQ010000053.1 GCA_946479015.1 uncultured Gemmatimonadota bacterium
TCTACTCGCGCCTCAACGAGGTGTGGGCGGGGATCCGCACGGTGAAGGCGTTCGCGATGGAAGAGGTGGAGCTGCGCCGCTTCCTCAGCGGACAGCGCGAGGGGAACGAGATCGTGCGGCGCGGCGTCCGCGTCGACGCCGCCACCGGCGCGCTCCGCGGCTTCGCCGCCACCCTCGCCCGCCTCGCCGCGCTCGCGGTGGGCGGCTGGATGATGATGCAGGGACGGATCACCGTCGGGACGCTCGTGGCCGTGCTCGGATACATCACCGGGCTGTTCGGCCCCGTGCAGGGGATCACCAACGTGTACCAGACGCTGCGGCGCGGCACCGTCGCGCTCGAGGAGATCTTCGGGATCCTCGACGCACCGGACACGGTCTCCGACGAGCCCGGCGCGCTCGACGCGGAAGGGCTCGTCGGCGAGATCCGCTTCGAGAACGTCACCTTCGCCTACGATGGGGGCGCCCCGGTGCTGCGCGGCCTCGACCTCCACGTGAAGGCCGGAGAGACGGTCGCCATCGTCGGCGCCAGCGGGAGCGGCAAGACCACCATGATGATGCTCCTCCAGCGGATGTATCCGATCACCGACGGGCGCATCCTCATCGATGGCATCGACATCCGGCGCATGACGCAGCGCTCGCTGCGCCAGCAGATCGCCGCCGTGTATCAGGAGGTCAACCTCTTCAACGAGACCGTGCGCGCCAACATCGCGTACGGCCGCCTCACCGCCGGCGACGATGAGGTCGAGGCCGCGGCCCGCGCCGCGTACGCGCACGACTTCATCCTGGCGCTCCCGGAGGGGTACGACACGCCGCTCGGCGAGCACGGCAACCGGCTCTCCGGCGGGCAGCGCCAGCGCATCGGCATCGCGCGCGCTCTCCTCAAGGATGCGCCGATCCTGCTGTTCGACGAGGCGACCTCGGCGCTCGACACCGCATCGGAAGCGCTGGTGCAGGAGGCGCTGCAGAACCTCACGCGCGGCCGCACCACGTTCATCATCGCGCACCGCCTCAGCACGGTGGTGAACGCCGACCGCATCATCGTGCTCCGCGACGGCGCCATCGCCGAGACCGGCACGCACGCCGAGTTGATGCACCGTGATGGACAGTACGCGGCGCTCGTCCGTCGCCAATCCAACGGGCTGCTGCTCGAGCAGGCGGCCTGATCGCCGCGTACGGCTGGCGCCGACACGGCGCCCGCGAGCGGGTACATACCTTGAAGCACTCCGGCGCGCCGGCTCCCGATCAGGGGGCCGGCGCGACCTCGTTTCAGGTGATGCATCCCGCTCTCACTCACTTCGGCCTGCCGGCCGGCACTGTCCGGAACGCGGCCCCACCACCTCGCGCGTTCGTGCTCGCCGCGCACCCCGACGACGAGACCATCGGCGCCGGAGCGCGCCTCCCGCTCCTGCGCAACCCGCTCGTGGTCCACGTGACCGATGGCGCCCCGCGCGACCTGCGCGATGCCCACGCCCACGGGCATCGTTCGCGCGACGCGTACGCCGCCGCGCGCCGCGATGAGCTGTGCGCGGCGCTCGCGCTCGCCGGCGTGACTCCCGACCACCTCCGGTCGCTCGGCGCCGTGGACCAGGAGGCGTCGCTCGCCATGGCGCCGCTCGCGCGCCTTCTCGCGACGCTGCTGTGCGAGCACCGTCCCGATGTGGTGCTCGTGCACGCGTACGAGGGAGGGCACCCGGATCACGACGCGGCCGCGCTCATCGCCCACGCCGCGGTGGCGCTCCTCGCGCGCGACGGCGTGTCCCCCCCGCCGCTCGTGGAGATGGCCTGCTATCACGCTCGCGGCAGCGAGGCGGTGCGCGGCGACTTCCTTCCCGACGCCCATCGCGCCACCGCCACGATCGAGCTCTCCGCCGCGGAGCGGACGCTCAAGCGGCGGATGCGCGACTGCTTCGCATCGCAGCGCGAGGTGCTCGCTCCGTTCCCGCTCCACCGCGAGCGCTTCCGCCTCGCCCCCCGTCACCGCTTCGGCGCGCCCCCTCACCAGGGCGCGCTGCACTACGAGTGGTACGATTGGGGGATGACGGGCGCTCGCTGGCGCGCGCTCGCCCGGGACGCGCTCGCCACCCTGGACCTCGAGCAGCTCGCCTGATGCTCACGGTGCTCCAGGTGGCGTATCCGATGGCCCCGGTGGGGGAGGACGCCGTGGGCGGCGCCGAGCAGGTGCTCTCCATGCTCGACGAGGCGCTCGTGGAGCACGGCCACCGCTCCATCGTGGTGGCGTGCGAGGGCTCGACGGTGCGCGGCACCCTCCTCGCGACTCCTCGCGTGCGCGGCTCCTCGGCGGACGTGCGCACCTGGGCCGCGGCGCACGATGGGCATCGCGCGGCGATCGCCGAGGCGCTCCGGCGCTGGCCGGTGGACGTGGTGCACCTGCACGGCGCGGACTGGTACCGCTACCTCCCCGCGGCGGACGTGCCGGTGCTCGTCACCCTGCACCTGCCGCCGTCGTGGTACCCGGAGGAGGCGCTGCGTCCCACCCGCCCCCGCACGCTCCTGCACTGCGTCTCTCCGTCGCAGCATCGCGCCTGTCCTCCGTCAGGCGCGCTCCTGCCGCCGATCCGGAACGGCGTGTCGGTGCGCCGCATGCACGCCGCCGTGCGCCGGCGCGACCTGTGCGCGTCGCTCGGCCGCATCTGTCCGGAGAAGGGATTCCACATGGCCATCGACGCCGCGCGCCGCGCGGACGCGCCGTTCCTGCTGGCGGGTTGCGTGTTCCCGTACGACGAGCACCGCCGCTACTGGGACGCGGAGATCGCGCCGCGCCTCGACGCGCGACGCCGGTTCGTCGGCCCCGTGACGTTCCGCGGGAAGCGGCGCCTGCTCTCCGCGGCGCGCTGCCTGCTCGTGCCGAGCCTCGCCCCCGAGACGAGCTCGCTCGTGGCGATGGAGGCGATGGCGTGCGGCACCCCCGTGATCGCCTTCGCCGCCGGCGCGCTGCGCGACATCGTGGCGCACGAGCGTACCGGCTTCCTCGTGCGCGACACTCGCGAGATGGCGGACGCCATCGCCGCCGCGGGGCGCATCGATGGCGACGAATGCCGCCGCGAGGCGGAGGAGCGCTTCTCCGCCGAGCGGGCCGCGCGCGCGTACCTGGCGCGCTACGAGTGGCTCGCCGCCGGCGGGACCGACGCCCTGGACCTCACCGACGGCACGATGGCGGATGCCCGCGCCTGACGCCCGCGCACGGTCGCCGGCGGCCGCGCTCTCCCCGCGCGCCCGCGTGCTCACGGAGCTCGCGGAGCTCGAGCACATTCGCGCGGAGTGGGAGGCGCTCTGGGAGCGCTCCCCGTGCAGCACGCCCTTCCATGCGCCGGCGTGGATCGTGGCCTGGTGGCGCCACCTGGGTGGGGGCGCGCTGCGCGTGATCGAGCTGCGGCGCGCGGGAAGACTGGTGGGGATCGCGCCGCTCTTCGTCCACGCGCTCGATGACGGCCGTCGCCGGCTGGCCTTCGTCGGCGATGGCATCTCCGACATGGGCGGCGCGCTGCTCGAGGGCGGAATGGAGCGGGCCGGCGCGCGCCTCATCCTCGCCACCATCGCCGCCCGGCGCGCGGAGTGGGAGCTGTGCGAGCTGCGCGAGCTGCGCGGCGGGGATCCATTGCTCGCCGTGCCGCTGCCGGAGGAGCTCGGCGGCGCCGCCGAGCCGGTGAGCGTCGCCCCCTGGCTCCCACTCGCCGGCTCGTTCGAGGACATGCTCCCCGACATGTCGCCGTCGCACCGGCGGAAGCTCCACCAGGCGGAGAACCGCATCCAGCGCGCCGGTGGAGCGCGCTTCACCGTCGCGCGCGATGCCGAGTGGCGCGCGATGCTCGGGGCGCTCTTCCGCCTGCACGAGCGGCGGTGGCGCGAACGGGGAGAGTCCGGCGTGCTCGCCGATGCGCGGGTGCGCGCCATGCACCTGGAGGTGGCGCCGGCGATGCTGGCGCGGGGGTACCTGCGGCTCTTCACGCTGCACGTGGGAGAACGGCTCGCCGCCGTGCTCTACGGCTTCGCCTGTCACGAGCGCCTCTACTGCTACCTGCAGGGGATCGACCCCGCCGCGAGCCACTGCAGCCCCGGCGTGGCGCTGCTGCGCCGGGTGATCGAGCACGCCATCGGCGAAGGAGTGCGCGAGATCGAGCTGCTGCGCGGCGCCGAGGCGTACAAGTACCGGTGGGGCGCGCGCGACCGACAACAGTACGACTTCACCTGCTGCGCGGCGAAGCCGCGCAGCAGGTGAAGTCGCGGGGTATCGCCGGTCGCTAGCTCGTTTATTGCGCTGCCCGCCGGCAGGCAGGCGCGGGCACGCGTCCCGCGCCGCGCGGCGGCGTGCCGCCGTCACGGGTGGCTCGGCTCCACGGTGAGAGGTGGTGCGGCAATGAAGCTGGTGATCTTCGGTCTCTCGGTGAGCTCGTCCTGGGGAAACGGCCACGCCACGCTCTGGCGCGGGCTGATCGCCGCGCTGTCGCGGCGCGGGCACTCCGTGGTGTTCATCGAGCGCGACGTCCCGTACTACGCGGCGCATCGCGATCTCCACGAGCTCGCGAGTCCAGCGCGGCTGATGCTCCACGATTCCTGGGAAGAGGTGGTCCCGCTCGCGCAGCGCGAGCTCGCTGACGCGGACGTGGCGATGGTCACGTCCTACTGTCACGACGGGCCGGCGGCGTGCGCGCTCGTGCTCGACTCCGGCGCGCCCGTGCGCGTGTTCTACGACCTCGACACTCCGGTGACGCTCTCGCGGCTGCGCGAGGGGGCGAGCGTCCCCTACCTGCCGCCGGAGGGGCTCGGCGGCTTCGACCTCGTGCTGAGCTACACCGGCGGCGCGGCGCTCGTGGAGCTGCGGCGGCGCCTCGGCGCCACGCGCGTGGCGCCGCTGTACGGGCACGTGGACCCGGACGTCCACTGCCCCGTGCCGCGCGTGCCTGACTACTTCGCCGACCTCTCCTACCTCGGCACGTACGCCGAGGACCGGCAAACCGCGCTCGAGCGGCTGTTCGTGGCGCCGGCGCGCCGGCTGCCACACCGGCGCTTCCTCATCGGCGGCGCGCAGTACCCGCACTCGTTCCCGTGGACGGAGAACATCCACTTCAAGCGCCACCTGCCGCCGTCCGAGCACCCGGCGTTCTACGGCTCGTCGCGGCTCACCCTCAACGTGACGCGGCGCGCGATGGCGGAGATGGGCTACTGCCCCTCCGGGCGGCTGTTCGAGGCGGCGGCGTGCGGCGCGCCGGTGCTGAGCGACGAGTGGGAGGGGCTGGACGCGTTCTTCACCCCGGGGCAGGAGGTGCTCGTGGCGCGCGACACCGAGGACGCCATGGCCGCCATCGAGCTCTCCGACGAGCGGCTCGCCCAGATCGCCCGCGCCGCGCGCGAGCGCACGCTCGCCGAGCACACCGCGGACCACCGGGCGCTCCAGCTCGAGGCGCTGCTCGACGCGGCGTACCGCGAGCCGCCGGCCGTGGAGATCTGAGCGATGTGGGGGATCGTGCCCGCCGCCGGCGCCGGGAGCCGCATCCAGCCGCTGGCGTTCTCGAAGGAGCTGCTCCCCGTGGGGAGCCGGTTCGAGGATGGCGTGGAGCGTCCGCGCGCCGTGAGCGAGTATCTGGTGGAGCGGATGATCCTCGCCGGCGCGACGAAGATCTGCTTCGTCGTCTCACCGGGGAAGACCGACATCCTCGAGTACTACGGCGGGAGCATCGGCCCCGCGCAGATCGCGTACACCGTGCAGAGCGCCCCCGCGGGGCTGTGCGACGCGATCTTCCGGGCGCTCCCGCTCGTGTCGCCCGAGGAGCCGGTGATCGTCGGTCTCCCCGACACCATCTGGTTCCCCGCCGACGCGCTGCGCGCGCTCCCCGACGACGTGCTCTCCTTCCTCCTGTTCCCCGTGGAGCGCCCGGAGCTGTTCGACGCCGTGGTCACCGACGACGTGGGGAACGTGCTGGAGATCGAGGTGAAGCAGCCCAACGCGCGGTCGCGGTGGGTCTGGGGCGCGTTCAAGATGCCGGGCGCGGTGCTGGCAGAGCTGCACGCCCTCTGGCTCGCGCGCGATGGGCGCGACGAGTACTTCGGGACGCTCGTGAACGCGTGGCTCGCGCGCGGGCATCGCGCCGTGGGGGTGCGCGCGGGGACGGCGTACGTGGACGTGGGGACGCTGCACGGCTACCGCGAGGCGATCGACACGCTCATGCACGCGCGCGACGGCGAGGTGCAGGCGCCGGCGGGGATCGTGCCGGAGCGGGCGAGGGCGAGGGGGGTGCGGGGGTAGCGCGGGAAGCGGGAAGCGAAACGGCCCCGGCGGTGTTCCGCCGGGGCCGTTTCGTCATGCGATTCGCGATCGTGCCGTTTGGGTCAGTTCACCGAGCACGACGCCTTTTCGAGGTGCCCCCCCCGGGCGTTGGCCTCATCCGAGGGGATCGGGAAGCTGTAGATCGGATCGAAGTCGCGCTCCTGGCCGACGCCAACGGGCGGCTCGCTCCCATTGAGCTTGCCGAACATGCGGGCGTCGATCCAGCGTGCCCCGCTCTGCTCCAGCAGCGAGTAGCGCTTCTCGTACAGCAGCCTGTTCAACGCCGCGCTGAGCGACGCCGGGGCGACGGCGGTGAGCCCACCGTCGTTCGTCCGGAGGAAGTTGATCACGGTGATCATGTTCGGGAGATCGTTCTGCCCGAAGTAGACCTCGCCCTGGAGCGCGATCAGCTCCTTGTTCGTGAGAATCGACACCGGATCGGTGGGGGTCTTGTACAGCGTGAACGCAACGTCCGACGTCACGCCACTCACCGTCACGGTCGAGCTGTCGGCCGTGTAGCGCGCGACGCGCGCATCACCAGAATCGGCCTCGGCCCGCACGCGCGGGTTCGCCCGGATGGTCGGATCGAACAGTCCGTTCGTCGCATCACCCGAGTTGGTCGAGTAGGTGTGCATCGGCCCGGCGTTCAGATCCGCGCCGGCCGACATGTCCATGAACGAGGCGTTGAGCGCCGTCTGGGCGGCGGCGATCGCGCCCGCATCCACGCTTCCGTCCGCGGCGAAGTTGCGGAACGCGAGCTCCACGTTCGCCTTGGCCGCGAGACCGCGGTTGAACTTCAGGAAGCTCGCCGGATCGTCGAACCCGGCGAATCCCGATGGCAGCTGGAACGGGAACGACGCGCCGCCGTTGGCGAGGTTCGTCGCCGCGCTGTCCAGCAGGGAGACCACGTACGCCAGCACGTCCCCCTTGCAGCTCAGCGGAACCGGCGGCGCCGCGGGATCCACATCCACGTTGATCGCCGCCCCGGCCGTATCGCGCACCTCGGCGATGCGGAGGTAGAGCAGCCCCTTCACCGTCTGGATGAACCCGATCGTCGCGGCCTTCTCCTGGTCGGAGAGCACGCCCGCGTCCGCGCTCGACACACCGCTGATGCCGATGTTGGCGAGGCGGATGGTCGAGTACGGCGCGCCCCACATCGCCGTACCGAGGAAGTCGGAGTTCTGAACCTTCTCACCGAGCAACTCGGTGATCCACCGGGGCTCCGACCCGGTGATCCGGTACAGGTCGCGACCGATCGTCTCACCGAAGACGATCTCGGTCTCGTTCTGCCCACGGTCGCCGCGAATGACGCCCGTGGCCAGCGCCTGCACCTGCGACCGATCCGTGATGGTCGAGAAGTCGTTCACGCTCGGGTTGTTCTGGTCGGGCATCGTGGCATCCTTACACGCGCCGACCGCCAGCACGCCGAGCGCCAACGCCAAGTATCTGGCTCGCATGGCTCTCCCGGAAAGCGAGGGGAATCGATTGGAGTGTTCTGTCGTCGCGCGCATGTCAGAAGTCCACCGCAAGCGTGAAGAAGAAGCTGCGTGAGGGCGGGAACGGCGCGAGATCCTGGCTGCGGTTGATGTTCTGGTTGCCGAAGTTGGACACCTCGGGGTCGAGTCCCGGGTAGCTCGTCCAGGTCTTCAGGTTGCGGCCGCTCAACTCCGCCCGCACGCCGCTCGCGACACCACCGAACACGGAGTGCACGAGCGTCTCGGGGAGCTGGTACGAGAGCGTCAGCTCGCGCAGCTTCACGAACGACGCATCCTGAATGTAGACCGACTCGCCGTTGTGGAAGCGGGTCACGCGGTCCGTGGACGCCGCGACGTCCGGCGCGGTCCCCAGCTCGTCGTACACGTTCTGCGTGATGTCCACGACGTCGCCACCGTGGCGCCAGTCGATCAGGCCGTACAGCCGGAACGGACCGACGGTGAACTGGTTGGAGAAGCCGACCGTGAACTTGGGCTCGTAGTCGCCCATCTGCACCGGGTCGCCGTCGGCGTTGATGCCGTAGATCTGCGACGGCGAGTGCCCCTGCTCGATGAAGCCCGAGCCGTACGCGAAGCCGAAGGAGTTCGGCGGACGGAACGCCGGCACCGGCAGCTGGGTGACCTTGCCGACGTTCTTCGTGAACGTGGCGTGCGACTCCCAGGTCAGCTCCTTGCTCTGGACCGGGAAGCCGGTGAGCGAGAGCTCCACGCCACGGTTCCGGATCTCACCGCCGTTGAAGATGCGGACGGCGTAGCCGGTCGTCGGCGCCAGGCGCTGCTGGAGCAGCAGGTCGCTATTGGTCTTCTGATAGACGGAGCCCGAGAACGCGATGCGCGAGTCGAGCATCCCGAAGTCGAGACCGACCTCGATCTCCTTCTCACGCTCCGGATGCAGGTTCGGATCCGCGAGCGTGCCGCCGATCTGCAGCCCGTTCTGCCCGTCGTACGTCACGCCGTTGAGCGACGTGAACTTGTTGCCGTACACCGGCTCGTTCCCCGTCTCGCCGTAGGCGGCGCGGAGCTTGAACTCGGTGAACGGCCCGAGCTCCGGGAAGCGATACGAACCCGAGACCTTCGGGTAGTAGAACAGCTTGTTCACATCCGCGTTGTTCGTGCTGCGCTGGCCGAGAATGCCGCCCGACAGGTAGAGGCGCTGGTTGAACATGAGCACTTCTTCCTGGCCGAACACGGCGAGCGTCCGGACGGGCTGCCGGTTCTCGAACACGTTCGTCGCCGAGCCGCGGTCGATGTTGTGCTGCCCGGTGAGCAGGTCCTGCGTCACCACGTTCGTGATGGCCAGGTTGTCGTAGCCGCGACGCAGACCGGCCGACGTCGTCGCCTGGAAGCCATCCGGCGAAGGCGTGTAGGCGTGCTTCAGCGTGAGCGCGATCGGCGCGCGGGTCTCGGTGCCCGTGAGGTCCGTCGCCGTCCCCGGGAGCCCGTCCACCGGCTCGTAGAACAGCGCCGCCGGCGAGTAGATGTTCGACTTGTAGGTGTAGTGGTCGATCCCCAGGTCCATCGTCGCATCGAGGCTCTGGGTGGACGACGTGAACACCGAGTACTTCGCGTTCACCGACCCGATGAAGCGGAAGTTGTCCTCGGGCACCTGCAGCAGCGCGGCCGTCTGCAGCGGATTGCTATGGCTGCTGATGAACGGGTTGCTGTTGTAGGATCCGTCGGGATTGCGCAGCGGGAAGAAGCTCGGCGTCTGCGCGAACACGAAGTACGGCGTGACGTTGACGTTGTCGTTGTTCGAGATGCCGCGCTTGGTGAGCGAGTGGACCAGGTTCGTGTTCACCTTGACCTGCAGCTTCGAGCCGACGAGCTGGGTCAGGTTCGCGCGCACGCTCTGCTTGTCGTAGCCGGTGCCGCGCATGATCCCGTTGTCGTGCATCGCGAGCCCCGACACGAAGTACTGTGTCGCGTCCGTGCCGCCGCTCAGGCTCAGGTTCGACTCGTACGAGAGGCTCTTGTCGCCGTAGACCTCCTGCTCGTAGTCCTCGAACCCGCCCGTCTGCTGGTACCAGGCGTCGACGGTGGCCGCGTCGATGCCGTAGGCGGACGCGAAGTCCTCGGCCTCCGCCTGCGTGAAGTGGCGCGCGCCGAGCTTGTGCTCGAGCTCGTGCGTGCCGAAGCGCTGCGTGAGGGCGAAGCGCGGCTTCCCGCTCGTCCCGTGCTTGGTCGTGATGACGACCACGCCGTTGGCTGCCTGCGACCCGTAGATCGCCGCCGCCGAGGGCCCCTTCAGGATCTCGATGTTCTCGATGTCGTCCGGGTTGAGGTCGGCGATGCGGTTCACGCCGTTGTCCTGGCTCGACGCGTTCATCCCCGCCCCGGCGCTCGACACGGCATTCAGGCCGTTGTTGATCGTCGTGTTGGCCACGGGCAGGCCGTCGATCACGTACAGCGGCTGGGAGTTACCGAAGATCGACGTGACGCCGCGCATGCGCACCTGGAGCCCGCCGCCCGGCGCGCCGGAGTTGGCGGTGACCACCGCACCCGCCACCTTCCCCTGCAGCGCGTTCTCCAGCGTCGGCGTGTGCGTGTGCGTCAGATCCTCGGCCTTCACCACCGCGACGTCGTTCGCCAAGTTCCGGCGCGCGACACTCGTCGCCTGACCGGTGATGACCTCCTGGCTGAGCTGCATGACGTCGGCCTTGATCTTCACCGCGACCTCGTTCTGGTCGGCGGCCACCGGCACCGTCGCCGGCTGGTACCCGATGCGGCGCACGTCGAGCGTGACGGCACCATTGGGCACGTTGATGTTGAACCGTCCATCGGCGCCGGTATAGGTGCCGATCGAGGTGCCCTTCACGGTCACGCGCACCGCGTTGACCGGGGCACCGCTCTCGACATCAGTCACCGTGCCGTGGATCGATCGCTGCGCCAGCGCTGCATGACTGCAGATCGCGCTGAGCAGCGTCCCTACCACGAGTGAACAAAGCTTGCGCACGTCGCCTCCCACGGGTTATGGAGGAAAATGAATGAGCACGCGCGCCGACCACGGGCCCGCCCCCAAGTGGGCGGGTCAGCCTCCGATGCTTTAGGTCGGCACACGGCGGTCCCGACGTTATGGTTGTGTTAGCGCCTCGTCAACATCCGGTGACGTAAAATTTTGCGGCATTCGGCCAGAAAATCGTGAGAGTTCGCTCATGGGCGCTCCGGCAATCCCGCACCCGGTGCCCTGACTTTCCCGATCGACCACGCCATCCCGGGTGAGTTAGCGTTCCGGAACGAGACAATTCGGAGCGCTCATGTCCTCCCCCACTCCCTCGCGGACCCCCGTCCCCGCCCCCGACGCGCCGCACGACGCCGCGACCACGCCCCCCTCCCCGGCCGACGTCCGCCGCTTCGCGCGCAACCGCCAGGGGGAGATCGACAGCGCCGCCACCTACGAGGCGCTCGCCTCGCTGGAGCACGATCCCGAGCTCTCCGAGGTGTATCGCCGTCTCGGCGGCACCGAGCGGCGCCACGCCGCCTTCTGGGAGCAGCGAATGCGCGCCGCGGGCGCACCCGTCCCCCGCCCCACCCCCTCCTGGCGCGCGCGGACGCTGATCGCCATCGCCAAGCGCTTCGGTGCCCGTTCGATCCTCTCCACCCTCATCGCCGGCGAGTCGCGCGACACCGGCGGCTACGCCAATCAACCCGAGTCGCGCCACACGTCGCTCCCCGCCGACGAGCGCTCGCACCGGCGGCTCCTCCTCGCCCTGGAGGGAGTGCGCGGGCGCAGCGGCGAGGGGGTGGAAGGTTCCACCCTCGCGCGCCTCGAGGGGCGCCACCGCGCCGTGGGGGGGAACGCGCTCCGCGCCGCGGTGCTCGGGGCGAACGACGGGCTGGTGTCGAACCTCAGCCTCGTGATGGGAGTCGCCGGCGCGGAGGCCTCCGGTCGCACGCTGCTCGTCACCGGGCTCGCCGGGCTGCTCGCCGGCGCGTGCTCCATGGCCATGGGGGAGTGGCTCTCCGTCCAGAGCTCGCGCGAGCTGAACGAGCGCCAGATCGAGATCGAGCGCGAGGAGTTGGCCGCCGCGCCACAGGAAGAGGCGGAGGAGCTGGCACTGATCTATCGCGCCAAGGGGATCCCCGCCGAGGAGGCGACGGCGCTCGCCACGCGCATCGTGGGCGACAGCGGCACCGCGCTCGACACGCTCGCGCGCGAGGAGCTGGGGATCGACCCCGCGGAGCTGGGCGGGTCGGCGTGGGAGGCGGCGATCACGTCGTTCGTGCTCTTCGCGATCGGTGCGATCATCCCGGTGCTCCCATACTTCTTCATGGTGGGGACGGGGGCCATCGTCGTGAGCGTCGCCGCCAGCGCGGCCGCGCTCTTCCTCATCGGCGCGGCGATCACGCTGTTCACCGGGCGCGGTGTCCTCCACTCCGGGGCACGCCAGCTCCTGTTCGGCCTCGGCGCGGCGGCGCTCACCTATGGTATAGGACGTCTGGTGGGGGTGAGCATCGCCGGGTGATCGTCCCCCGGCGACGTCCCCGCCGTCCCGGCCCCGGCGCGCTCAGCGCGCTCAGCGCACTCCCGCCCCGGCGCGCGCGGGCGCGCGGTGCGACCGGCCGTCGTGGCGCGTGAGCCGCGGCGCCACGTTTCCGTGCACGATATCCTTCACCATCGACGGGACCGCGTGCGCCAGGTCGCGCGCCGACGTGCGCGCTACCTTCTTCAGCTGCCCGCGGCGTAGCTCCGGGGCGTCCTTGTCGTAGAGCCCATCGGCCGCTTCCACCCCAACGCCGTGCTGGTACACCATCTTGCCGCCCAGGTACGCCGTGTACACGAGCACGCCGATCCCCGCCAGCCCGAGCCCGAGATAGCCCACGCTCGGCTCCTCCCGCCGCCAGCGCCACATCGCCATGGCGCCGGTGGCCAGCGTGGCGAAGAAGTTCAGGTTGCGGTGGGTGATGAGCATGTCGAGCGACTCCCCCTCGACGCTCACTTCCTCCTGCGCCACGAGCCCCGTCACGCCGGCGATCAGCTCGGAGATGGCGGCGATCCCGATCCCGCGGCGTCCCGTCTCGAGCAACGTCTCGTCCCCCATCACGCGCCCGAGGAGGTCAGCCCCCACCGCGACGGGCAGCATGCCGATCGGGAGGTGGACGAGGGCGGGATGCACTTCCTGTAGACGAATGGCCATGGGCCCCTCCTGAAGGCGAAGACCCGCGTCGGCGCGCAAGAACGGCGCCTGCACGAGCCTCCGGTGTTCGGCCGCGCTCCTCGGCCGGGCTCCTCGGCCGGGCTCCTCGGCCGGACCGAGATCCGCTCGGGCTCCTCGGCCGTGGCGGCGCTCGGGCGCTCTGGTTGGGTTCCGCTCGAGCTCCTCGGCCTTGGCGCCGGGGGCCATTCGCTTCGGCGGCGTGCGCGCTTACAC
>CAMLEQ010000054.1 GCA_946479015.1 uncultured Gemmatimonadota bacterium
ACGCGGTGTACCCGCCGGTGTGCCGCCCCACGAACGCGCCGTTCACGTACACGTCCGCCACCTGGTTCGCCCCCTCGAAGTACAGGAAGAGGCGCTTCCCCTTCAGCGCATCATCGAGGCGCAGCACCCGCCGGTACCACCCCGTGCCGCGCCGGTAGCTCGGCGTGTCATCGAACGGGTCGTGGGCGTTCCAGGTGTGCGGGATCGTCACGCGCTCCCACCCCGCATCGGAGAGCGAGGGGGACCAGGCGAAGTTCAGGCCGCCGGCGTGGTACCGCCAATCATCATCGATCGCCCAGCGCGTGCGCGGGGAGCCGGCGGGGGATGCGCCCTCGTGCGGCGCGTCCGCCGACGCCTGCGCGCGGAGCGGGGCGGCGAGAAGGAGCGCGACAAGGAGCGGAAGCGTCGACGGTCTCGTGGTGCGCGGCATGAAGCGTGGAGTGCGTGGTGACATCTGCGGCCTACTCCCCTTCCCCCGGTCCGGCGGCGGGGCCGACGGCCTGCCAATCTCGGGTGTAGTGCTTCAGGTAGCGCGCGAAGTCGTCGCCGCCGTACACGACGAACACCCCGCGCGCCCTGTTCGCGGTGAGGAAGGAGACGAGCGACTGCACCTTCGCGCGGAGCTCCGGCGAGGCGCTGCCAGCGGTGTGCGCCTCGGCGCGCGTCCGCACGATGTCCAGGTCGCGCGCGGCGAAATCGAGCATGAGCGCGAGGCGGTCGAGGCTCGCGGCGAGCGGTCCGTGGGCGTGCTTGCGCACCCGCAGCACCGCCGCGCGCCGAGCCACGATCTCCGCGTGCGCCCTCGCGATCGCCGCCGCCGAGTCGGCGCCGGAGTACGGGATGCTCCCCCGCACGCGGAACACGTTCTCGAGCGATCGCAGCGCCGCGCCGGCCGCCTCGCTCGCCGCGCCGTAGCGCGCGTGCACGAAGTCGTCCACGAGGGAGTCGACGTCCGCGCGCGGGTTCCAGGCGAGCCGCCCCAGGGCGTAGTGGTTCAGCTCGTACGTGGACCAGTCCCCCGGCTCCGCGTAGCTCGAGATCCCCTGGAGCGGGATCGAGGCGTACCACTCCAGGTCGTGCTGCATGTAGTGCGGCAGCACGTTCGGGAGGGAGCGCCAGGCGTACTTGCGGTAGTACGAGTACAGCCCGATCTCCCCCGGGAAGGCACGGCGCCACCGGCGGATCGCGTCCACGTAGATGGCGTTGTTCTCCGCCGAGGGATCGTAGATCGGCACGTCGAAGTCCTGCCCGATCGGGCAGAAGTCCACCAGCACGTCCGCGGGGAGCGCCTCGTGCGCCGGCGGGAGCTTCGCGTGCGCGTAGGCGATCACCTCCAGCCGCAGGTCGGGGCGCGCGCGCTTCAGCGCATCGTGGAGCTGCCGCACCAGCCGCGCGTGCCGGTCCTCCACCGACCCCTCGGCGGCGAGCGTCCGGCATTCGGCCCAACGCGCGCCGTCGGGGGGCCAGAAGTCGAAGACGTCGATCTCCGGGTGCGCCGTCACGTACTTCACCACGTTCCCCACCAGGTACGCCACCGCATCGGGGTTCCCGGTGTCGAACACCAGCGTCGGGGAACGGCTGGGCGCGCACGACGAGTCGCGCCCGAACCAGTCGGGGTGGCGCTGGAACAGCGTCTCCCCGTTCTCCCGCATGTTCGCGGCGAGGAAGTTCTGGTAGCCGTGCCCGCCTACTTCCAGCGTGAGTCCGCGCTTCTTCAGCTCGGGCACGATCGGGCCGCGCCAGTCGTCCCACGTCACGCTCCCGCGCGGCCCGGACTTCATGGACACCATGAGCGTGTTGAAGCGGAGCTTCGGCATCCACTCCACGATCTGCCGCACCGTCTCCACCGTGTGCGAGCGCGCGCCGGCCATGTCCAGCTTCCGGATCGCGAACGTGGGACGCTCGATCACGTCGCCCGTCGCGCGGTAGACGAGCGTCGGCGCGCGGGGGACGATCTCCGACGCGCCATCGTAGTAGTCGAACGACGGGGCGAGCCACCGGCAGCCGAGGCGCTCGAGCAGGTCGTACGCGGCGTAGAGCACCGCGCGCGGGCTCCCGCCGGTGAGGTAGATCCGCTCGCCGCGGACGGCGATCGCGTACGCATCCCCCGCGAGCCCCGCCGTCGCGGCGCTGCTGCCGGTGCGCAGCACGATCGCCCGCGGGCCGGCCGCGCCGCGCACCACCGCAAAGGTGGCGCCGGTGATGCGACGCAGGTACGCCGCCAGCTCGGAGGCGGCGAACGCCTCCGGCTCGGAGGCGGACGCGGGAAGCGCGATCGCGTATGACGTGCGCCCCCCCGACGCCAGCGTCACCTCCACTGGCGATCCGTGTGTCGCGGCCCGACATGGCGCCGCGAGCGCGAGCGATGAGAACAGCGCGGCCGATCCCACTCTGGCCGCGCGGCCGCCGGAGCGGCGCGGCGCGCCGCCCCGGCGATCCACGACCACGGCCATCAGTACCCGGGGTTCTGCGGCATCGGGGCACCCAGGTTGGCGTCGATCACCTTCTGGGGGATGGGGTAGAGCGTGTCCTTCTCCGTGATGTTCGGCCCGGCGATCGGGTTGTAGAGCCGGGTGCGCTCCAGCCACTTGTGCGTGCGCAGCAGCGCGTAGCGGCGCTCCCCCTCGCAGAGCAGCTCGCGCGAGCGCTCGTCGAGGATGAAGTCGATCGTCACGTCGCTCGCCGTGATCGGCGAGGCGTGCGCCCGCGCGCGGAGCACGTTCAGCGTGTTCGCCGCCTCGGCGAGCTTCCCCTCGTCGAACTGCGCCTCGGCCAGGAGCAGGTACGTCTCCGCGAGCCGCAGGTACGGCTGATCGCCGAACGTCTCGTCGCCGGTGGGATCGATCGACGACACCCAGTCCCACTTGCGCGTGCTCGGCCACTTGGAGCTGCTCTTCTTCTCGGTGGTCCAACTCAGGAACACCGTGTCGCCGAGCTGCTTCCCCGCGGGGAGGTTCGCCGAGTCGTTGTAGAGGTAGAACTTGCGGATCGCGTAGATCGAGCCGCGGTCATCGCCGGGCTCGTACAGGTTGATCGCCCACGCCGTGGGCGCCAGGCGCCCGATCCCGCGCCCGCCGTTCTCCGGCGCCACCGCCACGCCCTTGATGTTGTAGTACCGGTTCACCCAGTCGCGGCGCATGATGCTCGCGCCGCCACCCGTGGTGGCCTCCTGGTACTGCCACGCCCAGAGCACCTCGGTGTTCCCCTGGTCGCGGTTCACGTTCCCGTCCATGAACTGGTCCATGAACGGGACTCCGGGCTGCGTGGCGTTCACGCCGTAGCGGTTGGTGATGAGCGAGTACAGCCCGCTGTTGATCACCGCGCTCGCCTCGATCTCCGCCGAGTCGGGCTGGTTCGTGCGCAGGTACAGCTCCGCCAGGTAGTGCTGCGCCACCGCCTTCACCAGTTTCCCCGGATCGTTCGACGTCTCGGGGAGGTTCGCCTCGGCGAACTTCAGGTCTTCCTTCATCTGGGCGAACACCGAATCGAGCGGCGCGCGCGACCAGTCGGTGCGGATGTTGTCGCCGGTCGACTCCACGAGGTTGAGCGGCACCGGTCCCCACAGGTAGGTGAGGTGCCGGTAGCACCAGGCGCGGATGAGCCGCGCCTCGGCCACGATCCGGTTCTTGGTCGGCTCCGACCACTTGATGTTCGGATTGTCGGCGCGCCCGATGATCGCGTTCGCGCCGTTGATCGTGGTGTACAGCCAGCTCCACAGGTCGAGGTAGACGCCGTTCTGCGAGTTGTTGCGGTCGTCCCCCCACTCGTCGAAGATGCGCTGCGTCGGGGCCACGTAGTTCCCCCACGCGTTGTCCGTCCCCTCCACCATGGCGGTCATGCGGAGGTCGTTCTTCGAGTCGTTGATCCCGTAGCGCTCCTCGCGCACCTGGGCGTAGAGCGCGTTCAGCGCCGCCTCGAACCCCGTGGAGTCGGTGTACAGGTTCTCCGCGGTGATGATGTGCGGGGGGGACTCGGTGAGGAAATCCTGCGAGCAGGCGGCGAGCCCGATCGCCGCCGCGGCGGCGATGGCGATGGTCGCGACGCGCGCGATGGGGCGCCGGGTCATGGAAGCGTCTCGATCTCCGTGCATGGTGAGCATCCGGAAACGGGGGGAGCGGCGGTCAGAACTCGACATTGATCCCTCCCGTGAAGATCTTCGCCAACGGACGGGCGCGCTGCGAATCGAGCTCGGGGTCGAGCCCCGTCCACTTCGTGTGCGTCCACAGGTTCCGCCCGGAGAAGTACACGCGCAGGCTCTGCATCCCCATCCGCGAGGCGAACGACTCCGGCACCTGATACGAGAGCGTCACGTCCTGAAGGCGGATGTAGCTCGCGTCCTGGTAGAATGGGACGGAGAGCGTGTTCGCGTCCTCGTCGTTGCGCGGATACGTGTTGATCGGGTTGTCCGGGGTCCAGTACGTCGCCAGGATCGTGTTGCGCCGGACCTCGGTGAAGACCTGGTTCGTGGAGAGCAGCTCGTTCGCGCGCGTGATCCCCTGGACCGTGTTCAGGAACGCCGACAGGGTGAACCGCTTGTAGCGCAGCGTGTTCTGGAGCCCCGCCGTGTAGTCCGGCTCGAGATCGCCGAGGAAGGTGCGGTCCTGCTCGTCGATCTTCCCATCCTTGTTCACGTCGACGATGCGCACGTCCCCGGGCTTCGCGGTGGGCTGCGCGGAGTTCGCGATGTCGTCCCCCTCCTGCCAGATCCCGTCGAACTTGTAGCCGTAGCCCACGTCGATCGGGTGGCCGATGAACCACTGGTTGATGATGTCGTTCTGCCCGTTGCCGTACAGGTCGACGATCTTGTTGCGGTTCAGCGCGAAGTTGAGGGTGGTGCTCCAGGAGAAGTCCTGGTGGTCGATGTTGAGCGACGTGAGCTGCAGCTCGAAGCCCTTGTTCCGCGTCTTCCCGATGTTCTGGGTGATGCTCGGGATCCCCTGCACCGGCGAGATCGCGCGGTCGAGCAGCAGGTCCTTCGTGTTCGCCAGGTAGAAGTCGGCGCTCCCCTGCAGCCGGTTGTTCAGCAGGCCGAAGTCGGCGCCCACGTTGAGCTGCGTGGTCGTCTCCCACTTGAGCCCCGGCGTGCCCAGCGTGGCGGGGATGTAGCCAGGGAGCGTGCCCAGCGAGTTGATGTACGACTCCTCGTCCAGCTGGCTCAGCGTCTGGTAGGGCCTGATCGCCTGATTGCCGTTCCTGCCGTACGAGGCGCGCAGCTTGAGGGTGTTGAACTTCTTCCCTCCCGGCCAGAACGACTCGTTCGAGGCGTTCCACGCGACCGCGACGGAGGGGAAGGTGCCGTACTTGTGATCGGCGCCGAACACCGACGAGCCGTCGCGCCGGGCGGTCAGGGTCAGCAGGTAGCGGTCATCGTAGTTGTAGTTCAGGCGCCCCATCATCGAGATCATCGACGTCTCGGTCACCGAGTCGGCCGGCTCGAGCAGGTTCGCCACGCGCATCTGGTGGTACGTCAGCACGTCGTTCGGGAAGCCCTCGCCGTGCAGCGCCACCGCCTCCTCGTGATCGCGCTGGGCGCTGTAGAGGGTGGTGATGTCGATCCCGTGCTTCCCGAAATTGTGCGTGTAGCGGAGGATGTTCTCGAGCGTCCAGGCGAGCCGGTTGGTGTTGTCCGTGTACGCCGAGCCGTTCGCCGTGAGCCCCTCGTCGGTGTTGCGCCCGAAGTAGCGCCCCTGATCGCGGTTGGAGTAGTCGATACCCGCGTTCAGCCGGTACGACAGCCCGTCGATGTACGGAAGCTTCGCCTGGATGTAGTTGCTGGTGAACACGCGCCGGCTCTTGTCGGCGTCCGTCACCACCAGCCCCTCGAGCGGGTTGGCCCACACCGGATCCTCGGGCCACGGGCGCACGGCGAGCGTGCCGTCGGGGTTGTACGGGTTGGTGAGCGGGTTCATGTAGAACGCGTCGCTGAAGCTCGCCGGCATCCCCCCGCGATCGGCCTGCGAGAGCTGGGTGTTCGTCCCGAGCTCCAGCCACTCCTTGTACTTCTGGCGCAGGTTCACGCGCATGGAGTAGCGCTTGAACTCATCGCCCTTCGCGATCCCGTTCACGTCGAGCAGCGAGCCGGCGATGTAGTACTTGGTCCCGTCGGTTCCGCCGGAAATGGACAGGTTGTGCTGCTGCTGGTTGCCGGTGCGCGTGGCGAGCCCCACCCAGTCGGTCCACGTCCCCGCGTTCAGCACGTCGAGCTCCGACTGCGTGAGCGCGCTCGCGCAGTCCACGCCGCCGTTCAGTCGATCGCACTTGAACTGCGCGAACTCGGGGCCGGTCATGAGGTGCGGCATGTGCGAGATCTTCTGCACGCCGGCGTACGCATCGTACGAGATCCGCGGCTTCCCCGAGGCCCCCATCTTGGTGGTGATCAGGATCACGCCGTTCGAACCGCGCGATCCGTAGATCGCCGCCGCCGAGGCGTCCTTGAGCACCTGGATCGACTCGATGTCGCTCTGATTGATCTCGGAGATGCTCCCGTCGTACGGGATCCCGTCCACCACGATCAGCGGCTTGTTGCTCGCCTTGATCGAGTTCTTCCCGCGGATCACGATGTTCAGGTCGTTCCCCTCGGCGCTCGACGAGCTCGTCGTCACGTTCACCCCCGGCACTGCCCCTTCGAGCGACTGCGCGAAGTTGCTGTTCGGCTTGTCGCGGAGCTGCTCGGGGTTCACCGACGCCACCGAGCCGGTGACGTCGCTGCGCTTCTGCGTGCCGTAGCCGACGACGACCGTGGCATCCAGCGTCACCGCCGTGGGCTTGAGGCGCACGACGATGCTCGTCTGCCCGTTCAGCGGTACCTCGCGCTGCTCGAAGCCGATGCGCGAGACCACCAGCGTGGCGTTCGCGTCGGGGACGGTGATGGTGAAGTCGCCGGCGGAATCGGTGGGGAGCCCGCCCTTCCCGCCGCGCACGCTCACCAGCGCGCTGGCGACGGGCGCGCCCGCGTCGCTCACCACCTTGCCGTGCACGGTCGTCTGCTGCGCCCCCAACGTGCCGCTCGCGCCGGCCATGGCGGCCACGCACGCGATGAGCAGTCGAAGACGTCCGGAAGTGGATCCACTCATGATTGAGAGAGCTGGTGTTGAGAGGTGAAATGAAGGAACGGACCGCGCGAGCGCGCGCGGGGAGTTCCGTCGGTCATGGTGGATCCGGATTCGTGACGTCGGCACGGTTGCCGAGCGCCGCGCCCCGCTCCAGACCCGTGATGCGGATCGTCGCGTCCTTCGCCTGCCGCCAGTAGCGCAGCAGCACATCCATCGCCGCCGCTTCCACTCCCTTCGTATCGGCGCCGGTGATGACCAATCGTTGCGCGCCCCGCGCATCGTCGCGCAGCAGCACCAGCCCCGTTCCCGCGGCCGGCGCGGTCCCTCCCGATCGCGCCCCCGCCCCCGCCCCCGCGCTCGCCATCGCCGGCCCGATCATGGGGTTCGATGCGCTCGTCCCCACGAGCACCAGCGCGCCGCGCCGCGCGAGCGAGTCGGGAAGGTCCGCGGTGCTCGACAGCCACACCGGCTTCCCCGTCGCCGCCGGGAGGGTGTTCGCCAGCATGTCCGCCATCTCCATCTCGCGCTTCGGCGCGTCGGCGCCGAACGCCACGGCGAGGGGGCGCGTCCAGTCGAGGCGCGCGGGGGTGGAGTCTCCCTGCGGATAGCTCACCCGGCCGGCGAGCACCGGCGCGGGGTCGAAGGTGGGCGCGCCGGGGTGCGACACGATCCCCCACCCCCACGCGGTGCCGCCGCCATACGACACGGCGAGGAAGTGGTGATACGTCCCCGGCGCGGCCCCCGCGGGAAGTCGAAGCACGAGCCGCCCGCGCACGGTGTCCCCCGGCGCCACGGTCACGCGGGCCGGCGTCGCGAGGCGCGACTCCACCCCGCCGTACGCCTCCGCCCGCAGCGACAGCTCCTGCCGCGCGCCGGTGCGGTTCACGATGTGGAAGCCCGCGACCGCGCTGTCGGCATCGAGCGTCGCCTCGTCGATCGTCACGGGGAGCACGCGCACCGGCGCGTCCGCCCGCGCGTAGCGACGGATCTCGGCCATGAACTCCAGCGCCTCGGGCTTCGGGCGCCGGTCGAGCATGAGCGGCTCGTAGTGCCGCACGCCGCTCCGGCCGATGGAGGGATTCACCCCCATCGTCTCCTGGAACTGGAAGAGGAAGAACTCGGGGATCGCGCGCGGCGCGAGCATCGCGTCGTACACGGAGTCCACCATCACCCGCCGCGCGGGGGGAGAGAGCCGCGTCAGCTCCTTCCAGTTGAACTCCCCGAGCGTCACCCCCTTGCCGAGGCTCGCCGCGTACCCCGCGTCGGCCAGCGCGTGCGACGAGAGCGCCTCCATCCACTCGGGGCCGTGCTTGTACACGTGCACCCCCACGCGGTCGAAGGGCACGCCGAGCGCGCGCAGCCGCTCGAACATCCCGTCGTTCCCCGCCGACGTGAGGTACGCCTGCACGTTCGGGTCGGCGCGGTGCGCCGTGCGGTACAGCGACGTCCACCGCTCCGGCTCCCCCGGGTGGATGCCGGGGATCAGGATCTCGTTCTCGATCTCGTAGCGCCGCACCACGTCGGGGTAGCGCCCGAGGATCGTCGACACCCACTCCGGCGGCCCCTCGGTGTCGAGCAGGATCTTCAACCCGAGAGAGCGCGCTTCCCCCACGTAGAAATCGAGGAACGCGAGCGCGTCGGCGCGCGGCATCCCCTGGAGCAGCTCGAGGTGGTGCAGCCGCACCCAGTCGAACCCCATCGCGCGGATGATGTGCAGGTCGGTGCGCATCCTCGGCGCGAGCTCTCGCCAGTGCTTCCACAGCACGGGGGAGAAGGCCCAGAAGGTCTCGCGGTCGAGCCCCGGCGTGCGGTAGAAGTCGAAGTTCTCGGTGAAGGTGGAGTACGGGAAATAGCTCACCCCGAACTCCACCGCCGGGACGCCGATGTCCACCACCGTGCCCGCGCCGTCGCGCCGCGCCATCCGGTAGCCGGCGAAGCCGAGGAGCTGCGCGTTCTCCCAGCCGCGCGCGGGCGCGTCGGCGAGGGCGAGGCGCCAGGAGAGATTCACCGAGTCGCCGCGCGCGATCGGCGCGTACGGCGTCACGGGCTTGTACCCCTTCGTCTTCTGGTGCCGGTTCGGCCCCGCCACCTCGGAGATGAGCCACATGCGGTCGCCGTCGCGCCGCGCGCGCTCCCACACGTACAGGTGGCTCCCCACCTGCCACGCGCTGTCGCGCCGCACGGTGGGCGCGGGGGTGAAGCCGCTCGTGGCCACCATGCGCACGCCGCCGCTCCGCCAGCTCGCCCAGTCCACGCCGCGGGTGTACGCGAAGTCCTTCGCCCACGTGTCGGGGGAGTCGGCGCCGTCCAGCACCCGGCCGTTGAAGCGGAGGCGCGCGTCGGCGATCCCGCCGGGGAGCGTGAGCCGCCGCACGAGCGCCACGTACGCGGGCGCGGAGTCGGCGGCCACGCGCTCCACGCGCGCGCGCACGTCGACCCAGCCGCCGCCGTAGGGGGCGAGGGTGAGCGCCACGCGGAAGCCGTCGCTCGTCGCATCGCCGTGCACGGTGCCGTCGGCCGCCGGCGTCCACCGGACGTCGAGCGGACGGAACGCGGACGCCACGCTCTCCGGGCCCGCGCTCGTGCCGGGGATCACCACCAGCCCGAGCTCGAGGGTGCCGAGCGATGCGCCCTTCCACGCGAGGTCGATGGCGCCGCCGTGCCTGACGAGGGAGAGCGGGCCGGCGGCGAAGGGATCGCCGTGCGCGGCGCCGTCGCGGCGCAGCGCCACCTGTCCGCCGGCGGGGAGCGAGACCACCACGCGCGCGTGGCCGCCGGCGACGATGCCGGCTGCGTCGGTGCCGTGGTACGCGCCGTCGGGGAGCTCGGTGGAGAACTCCACCGGCCCCGCGTACGGCAGCTCGTGGTTGTCGTGGATCTCGATCGCGGCGGCGCCGGCGGTGGAGGCCGGCGGCGCGGGAGTGGCCCGCGAGTCTGGTGCCGGTCGCGATGCGGCGCAGCCGAGCGCGAGGAGCGCGGCGAGCGACTGCGCGGCGAGCGGCGACCGGCGGGGAACCTTCACTGTCACTTCACGTCTTCCCCGTGGGTTGGCCGGGGCTCGATCCGCGCGCGTCACGGTCAGAGCACCGGGGTCTCGTTCGGGTCCCACCGCAGCAGCACCAGCCGAACCCCTTCCAGGTGCGCGCGCATGCGGTCTGCGGCGAGCGTCGCGTCCTTCCGCCGGAGCGCGTCCAGGATCTCGAGGTGCTCGGCGTGGTCCTTCTCGCGGGAGCCGTAGATGTCGAGGATCACTCGCTGCTCGCGCTGGAAGAGGTTGGAGAGCACCTCGAGCAGCTGCGCCATCACCGCGTTGCCGGAGGCGAGCGCGATGAGGCGGTGGAAGGTCATGTTCGCGGAGTTGAGCACCGTGTTGTCGCCCAGGTTCTCACTCGCGGTGGTGAGCGTCTGGCGCATCCCATCGAGGTGCTCGGGGGTGGCGTTCAGGGCGGCGAGCGCCGCGGACTGGACCTCGATCGCCATGCGCGCCTCGATGAGATCGACGAGGAGCTTCTTCGAGACCGAGGCGCCGATGATGGGATTGGAGACGAGGAGGGCGTTGATCCCCTTCCCCACGTAGACGCCGGATCCGTGGCGGATCTCGACGATGCCGAGGGTCTCGAGTTTGCGGAGCGCCTCGCGGAGGGTGGGGTGGCCGACGCCGAAGCGGCGGGCCATCTCGTTGATGGCCGGCAGCCTGTCGCCCGGCTGGTAGCGCTCGTTGCGGATGAGCTGATCCACCCGCTGGGCGAGATCATCCGACAGGCTCTGTCTGAGGACCGGCTCGAACGCGTTGGCCATGGTCACCATCCACTTGGTTGGGGCGTTCCCGCCGGCTCATCGGTGCTGCTGGCGAACCAGTGAGATAAAGTCATAAAGTCGTATTATGACTTGCGCCGAGGTTAAGACCGGGTTCACCTGCTGTCAAGAGCGAATTTAGCGGACGGATCTTTGGCGAGCCTCCACCCCGAGCCTCATGCGACCCATTCTCGTCATCGTTGTCGCGCTCCTCGCCGCCTGCGCGCGCGCGCCGGCGGGCGCGCGAGGGGCGGCAGCGGCGCCGGCCCCCACGTCGTGGACGCTCGGCGCCGAGCCCATCACGCGCCCCGGCTACCGCAACGAGACCACCATCGCCATCGATCCCGCGCGGCCGAGCCGGGTGGTGGCGGCGTGGCAGATCCCGGCCACCGTGGGGTGGTCCGAGGATGGGGGGCTCACGTGGAGCTCGCGCTTCCTCCCCGAGGTGGCGCGCTGGCAGCTTTCCGGCGATCCCGTGGTGGCCGTGGACGCGGACGGGCACGCGTACGCGATGTACATCGCCTTCGACCGCCCGGAGGACTACGACACCCTCGGGCGGGCCGCGCACCGGAACGGGATCTTCATCAACCGGTCCGACGATGGAGGGCGGAGCTGGCGCGCGACTCCCACCGCCGTGATCGAGCAGCCCGAGCGTCCCGGCATCCCCTTCGAGGACAAGCCCGCGTTCGGGGTGGACCGGTCCAGCGATCGCGCGCGGCGCGGCGCCGTGTACGCCGCGTGGACCGAGTTCCGGCGGCGAGAGTCGGTGATCCTCTTCGCGCGCTCCACCGACGGCGCGCGTACCTTCTCCGCGCCCATCGAGATCAGCGACCGCGCGGGGAGCCCCAAGGACAGCGTGGGCGCGGACGAGGGGACCGACGTCGAGGTCGCCCCCGACGGCACCGTGTACGTGGTGTGGAGCGACTCCACCGGCGTGCTGATCGACCGCTCCGCCGACGGCGGGCGCACCTTCGGCGCGGACGTGCGCATCGCTCGCACTCCGGACATCGTGTTCGGCGTTCCCGGGGTGGAGCGCGCGAACGGCTATCCGTCGCTGGAGATCGACCCGCGCTCGGGGCGGTTGTACGTGGCGTGGGTGGACGTGCGGCGCGGTCCGCCGGAGCCGTTCCTTTCCTATTCCGATGATGGCGGGCGCACGTGGAGCGCGCCGGCGCCCGTGGGTGCGCGGGAGGGGGACGCGCGCCCCCGCTTCTTCGCCTGGCTGACGGTGGACCCGCTCACGGGGCTGGTGGCGCTGGGCTACTACCGCGGCGCGGACGAGACGCACCTCGAGTACGTGCTCGCGACCTCCGGCGACGGCGGGCGCACGTTCACCGAGCGACCGTGGAGCGCGCGGCCGTTCGCGCCGCGCGGCGAGTTCCTCGGCGACTACACGGGCATCGACGCGCTCGGCGGCACGATCGTGTCCGCGTGGACGGAGGTCGCCGCTCCCGACTCGGGCACGGTGCTCGGCCTGGCGCGTCCGCACGGGCGCATCGTGATCGGCCGCGCGGTGGCGGAGGGCACGCCGTCGCCGTAGCGCGGCGGATCCCGGCGGCTCCTCGTGCTGGCGGGGCGTGGGCCGTGGCGGGCTCCGTGGCCTGGCGAGGCGGCGGCCGTGGTGGGCTCCGTGGGCTGGCGGCGGCCGTGGCCGTGGTGGGCTCCGTGGACTGGCGTGACGCGGGGGTGTGGCTCTGGCGGCGTCGCGCTTACACGCTGCGAGCCTCCCCGGGCGCCAGACCCTACTACCGCCGGATCGGCATCTCTCGTCGGCGCCCGGGGAGTCTCTTGCTACGCGCGGACGCCGCCGTCGCCACACCCCCGCGCCCCGCCCCGACGCTCCGTGACGGCCGCTCGGGCCAGCCACGCAGCGCCGGCCCCGCGCGCCGCGCCCCGCGGCGGCCACGCGGCGCCGCAGCGGGGCCGCGCCGGGGATCGCACCCCAACGCCTATGGAGCCCGGCCCCACCGGGCGGGGCTCCTCTACGTCGACTACCGAAGGACGGGGGTGATCAGCTCTCGTCCTCGTCGATCAGGAAGCCGCGCATCGGCTGGCGCGGCGTGGTGGCCGCGGGCCGGGCAGCCGCCGAACGTGGGCCGTTGGAGAGGTTGTCCCCCTCGGCGTTGGTCTCCAGCTGGCGCAGCTGACCCTCGAGGAAGCTCTTCAGGCGGCTGCGGTACTCCCGCTCGAACTGACGGAGCTGGTCCAGCTGGGTCTCCAGCGCGGTCCGCTGCGTCTCCAGGACCCCGATGATCGAACGGTGCTTGTCCTGGGCGTCGCGCTCGAGGGCGTCG
>CAMLEQ010000055.1 GCA_946479015.1 uncultured Gemmatimonadota bacterium
CCTGGAGCACCACGCCCAGGTGCGAGCGGTAGTCGCGCAGCTTCAGCGTCGCCAGATCCTTCCCGTCCACGAGAACGCGGCCGGACGAAGGGCGGTACAGCGCGAGGAGCAGCTTGCAGATGGTGCTCTTCCCGGAGCCGCTCGAGCCCACGAGCGCCACGGTCTCTCCCGGGCGCGCGCGGAAGCTCACACCGTCGAGCACGGGGGTGCCCTCCACGTACGCGAAGCGCACGTCCTCCATCGCCACCTCTCCCGCGATGCGCCGCACGGGCGCGAGGAGCCGATCGCCGGCGGTCTCGGAGGGGAGCTGGAGCAGCTCGCGCACGCGGAGCAACCCCGCGCCAGCGCGACCGATCTCGCCGCTCAGCGCCGCGAGCTGCACGAGGGGTGCGGTGACGAGCGCCACGAGGGAGGCGTAGAGCGCCAGGTCGCCGATGGTGAGGCGGCCGCTCGCCACGGCGCCGGCGCCGAAGACGAGCAGCGCCACGGTCACCGCGCCGGTGCCGGCCGTCATTCCTCCGTCCAGCGTCGCCACGCCGCGCACCACGCGCGTGGCCGCGTCGAGCACTCCGCGAACCTCGCACGCGAACGCGCGCGCATCGCGCCCCTCCGCCGCGTACGCCTTCACCACCACCGCGCCGCTCACCGACTCGGTGAGGCGGGCGCCGGCGCTCGCCGTCCGCGCGCCCAGCGACATCGCGTCGGCCCGGAGCCCCTCGAGCGAGCGCGCCACGCCGATCGCGAGCAGCGCGAGCAGCGCCGCCACGATGGCCGTGAGTCGCCAGTCGAGCGCGACGAGCACCCCGAACGCGAACAGCGCCGTGAGCGCGCCGCTCGCCATCTGCACGAG
Source organism: uncultured Gemmatimonadota bacterium (assembly GCA_946479015.1). The sequence goes on from CAMLEQ010000055.1 coordinate 851, forward strand.
CCCGGTGCCCAGGAGCTCCCGCGCCCCCTCCACGTCGGACATGATCCGCGAGACGAGCGCGCCGCACCGTTCGCGCTCGATGCACGCGATGGGCGCTCCGATGAGGGCGGTGTGAGCCCGGATGCGCAGCTCGGCCATCGATCGCTGCGCCGCGAATCCCACGAGCAGCGTGGCGCGCCGGCTGGTGATCGCCTCGAGGAGCACCGCCGTACCGCAAGCGAGAGCGAGGGGGAGCAGCAACCCGGTGCGATGACGTCCCACCACGTCGTCCAGCGCCACCTTCGCTCCGAGCGGGAGCACGAGCGCGACGCCGCGGTTCAGGAGGACGAGCGCGAGCCCGACGCCGTACGCGCGCCGCTCGCGCAGCACGAGCGAGGCGAGCTCGCGGAGTGCCGGACTCCGGCGCGCGGGGCGAGCGGCCGCAGCGGCGAGAGGTCCCCGGCGCATCAGTCCACGCGCTCCACGAGCGCCGATCGCGTCATGCGCTCGAGCAGCGCCGCCACGTCGGCGGCGATCACCTCGGCGGGGGCATCGTACTCGGCGGCGAGGCGCCGGATGATCTCGGGCACCGTACACCCCTCGCCGAGCAGCGCCCACACGCGCCCGCCGACCGCGTTGAGCGTGTAGTACTGTCCGCGAGCGAGGTCGAGAAGTACGGTGTCCTCGCCGGCGTTCGTGGCGAGCACGCCGGGCGCTGGGCGGAGAGGCGCGTCCGACGCCAGAGCGGCGTCGCGATCGCGATGACGGTTCCAGAACATGCGCGAGCCTCCGGAAGGGGGGCGATGCCGCGGTGCGCCGGTCGGGGCGTGCCGCACGCGCACAGAGTCGCCCGGCCTCCGGTAGCGCGCGATGGTTGGATGCGCACGTTTTTTCTCGCAGGCGAATCGTTGCGGGCGACGAGCCTGCACCACGCCTCACGAGTCTCGGGACGCGCCGAGCTCTGCCGAGCGCTCGCCAGCGAGGAGCGCCGCGAACCTGGTCACGAGCCGGGGAACGGCGTCGGCCTGACGCAGCCGGCTGGGGGTGACGCCGGCATAGCGCCGGAAGCGCGCGCTCACCGCCGCCGAGTCGGGGAAGGGGAGCAGGGCGACCAGGCGCTGCATGCTGCTCGCCGGATCCTGGAGCAGCACCGTTCCACGCACGACCATGATCGCCCAGAACAGCTCCCTCGCCACCGGCAGCCTGTCCCGGCGCAGGTGATTCTCCAGGGTACGCAGGGAGAGTCCGAGCCGCCTGGCCACCGCGCGGACGCTCGAGACCTCGCGCGGCACGGTGGCCGTGTGTGCGATGAAGCGCCGAACCGACGGGCCGACGTCGGGGCGCACCTGGTCGAGCAGGGCGAGCAGGCGCCCCGCCGCGCTTCGCTCCACCGCCTCGCGCAGCAAAGCGTCGAGCGCCGGTGCCGGAGGGTGGAGGGCGGCCGGAGTGGCCACGGCGGCTGCCGCCGATGAGCCCAGCCCGCGCGCCGACTCGAGCGCGACGCCGCGGGCCGGGACGACGAGCAGCGGAAGGTGAGGGAAGCGCCGGTGAATGCTCTCGAGTTGCGCGCGGTCCGTCGCGCTCTCCCGCCCGGTGGCGGCGTACACCACCGCCCCCATCTCCACCAGGGCGGCCTCGCGAACGAGGGCGCGCACATCGTCGGCAGGACGCACGGTCGCAGCGCCCGTGAGGCTGTGCTCGAGGGAGCCGCGCAGGCCCTCGTCGAGCACGCACGATAGCGCCACGGGGAGCGCGGCGAGGGCGGGGTCGGGGCGATACATGCGAGCGGCAGCCGGCGGCGTGGCCGGGGCGGTCAGCCCCTCACCACGCAATGGAATGATGATGCCGTACAGACTATGGAGGCGTAGGTTGTGGACCCATACATGGTGGGACATCACCATACGCCAGGGGACACCTCGCCCCTCGGCCTGTTGCGAACCGCCCGTGCACACTATCTTCGGGCCATCTCCGCCTAGCGAGGCGTGGCTTCGTGCTCACGACGCACCCACCACTCGAGGCGTACTACAGCGACCTCTCGGCGCTGCCCGCGCGGTCCGCGATCGGGGAAGGCGACGACGTGTGGATCGTCGTCGCCTCCGGCCTCTGGCGCCTCTCGGAGATGCCCCCCTCGGAACGCTCGAGCTACGCCCGGTCGTACGCGTCGGTGATCCACTCGGTGCTCGCCGAGGGGCGGAGGGTGACGACGGAGGGCGACGATGGGGAGCGCGATCGAGTGCTCGCCTGGCGCATCGCCGCCGCGCTCTCGCGCTGGGGAGAGTCCGAGGCCACCGAGGAGCTGGTCGGCCTGACCCGTGATCTGGCCGAGCGCGAGGAAAACGTGTCGGCCTTCCACCTCGCGTACTGCACGCTCGGCTCGCTGCGCCGCTCGCTCCCGGATGCCGGCCCTCGCATCGCCTCGATGCTTCTCGCGCGCCAGGGGCGCGTGATGCGCCAGCTCGGCGACGTGGCCACGGCCGCCGAGCACTACGCGCTCGCCGAGTCGCTCGCGTGCCGCGCTCGTGACAGCAGGCTGCGGCTCGAGGCGCGCCTCGGTACGGGAGTGCTCGCGAACATGCGAGGCAACTACCCGGAGGCACGCGCGATCTTCCGAAGTGTGCTGTCGTCGGCGAAGCGAGGCCGGCTGCCGGACATCGCGGCCGGTGCGCACCAGGGATTGCTCGGCTGCGCGATCGCGGCCGGCGATGCGGACGCGGCGCTGCGTCATGGGTGGAAGGCGCTGAGCGGCGTGAAACACACTCCACAGAGCCGGGGAACGCTCCTCGCGAACCTTGGCGAGGCGTGCGCGCTCGCGGGAGAATGGAAGGCGGCGCTCCGCGCCAGCGCCGCGGCTTCGGTGGCGTCCCCCTTGGCGCGCGTGCGCCTGCCGGCCTTGGGCCGAGCCGCCATCGCCGCCGCGCGGCTGGGGCGCCGCTCGATGCTCGACCATTTCGCGCGCGAGGCGGAGCGCGAGATCGGACGCTCCCAGCAGCCGCACGAGAACGCGTCGACGCTGCTCGATCTGGCGGAGGCATTTCACGTGGCCGGCGATGCGGCGCGCGCCGCATCGCACCTCGCGCGCGGCGTGGAGCTGGCGCGGGCGAAAGGATATCACGAAGTGCGGCATCGCGCGGAGGAGCTGGCCGCGCTGCTCGCCAGCTCGCCGCCAGCTCCGGCAGGGCACGTCGAGCTCACCGCCGCCAGCCGCGGCGTGGTCCGCTCCATCGAAGCGCTGGAGCTGGATCCCACCGCGGCTGGGCTGTCGGTGGGTGGGCCCGGCTAGTACCAGGGCTGGATCGCGCGACAGGTCTCGCTCAGCGGGTCGTCGCACTCGCTCGCCTGGGGTTGAGTCGAATCGGCGGAGTCGAGCGTCGCCGACGGGGTGCCGACGGTCGAGGTCCAGCTGGATGACACGCGCGAGTGCGCGGAGAGATCGGCTTCGCTCGTGACCGCCGTGGGCGAGATGCCGCAGGCGGCCAACGAGACGAGCGACGCGACCGCGATGAGGGTGGCGAGTCGGTGCGTGAAGTGGATACGCATGGGGCGCTCCTGATGAAGGGAGCGCCACTAATTAGTGCGACATTCCTGACCGCCACACACGCCATGGGACAAAGGCATACGTGAGGTGGCAGAGTCCACGCGGAGGGTCACCCCGGTGCTGGCGGCGCTGGTGCTCGATCAGGTGGGGAGGGCGCGCGTTCAGGCGGCGCTGCGCTCGATGGACGAGGCGCGCTTCTGCGAGCGCGTCGAGGAGCTCATCGATGCCGCGGCCGATCCGGCGGTGCGGGGAGTGCTGGCGGAGCCGTACGACCGCGACGGTTGCTCGGTGTTCCCTGCGTTGCGGGCGCTGAAGCGCGAGTATCCCACGCTTCCCCTGCTGGTCTACGGCGTGACACGCCCCGGGACGTGGGGGGAGATCGTCAGGCTCACCGGGATCGGGATCCACGACCTGGTGATCCGTGGGCAGGACGACCATCCCCCCGTGTTCCGCGCCACGCTCGACCGCGCGCTGGTCCGCTCGACGGCCGAGTACGTGATGCGGGAGGTAGCGGAGCGTGTGCCACGGGAGGCGCACGCCGTGCTCGAGTTGTGCCTCGAGCGCCGCGACCGCGCGCTCACGATGGCGGAGCTCTCGCGTCTCCTCGGCACGCACCGGAAGACCGTCGTGCGGCACATGCAAGCGGCCGGGCTTCCTCCGCCATCGCAGCTCGCGCGGTGGTGCCGTCTGCTGCACGCGGCGCGAATGTTGGAGGACCCGGGGCGCACGCTGGAGGCGATCGCGATGCATCTCGACTTCGCGTCGGCGAGCGCGCTCCGGAACATGCTGGGGCGCTACACGGGGCTGAGCCCGAGGGCGGTGCGGGAGGGGGGCGGGTTGTCGTGCGTGCTGCCGCTCTTTCTGCGCGCGCTCGAGAATGGTGGTAGCATATAACTCACTTGACCATTTGGACGCGCGAGACCGCCGCGAGCCCCAATCCGAATCGGTCCGCTGGGCCGGCGTGGACGGCGATGTCCTTCGGCCGCGGACGGCGGGCTCGCGTGCGTACCCCGGGCGTTCAGCCCGCGCTCGAGCCCGGCGTCGGCGCGGCGATCACGGCGTGCGGGCAGGAGCACGGAGAGCGGCGCACGCTGCGGGTGCACTTCTACGCGCGCGGCGGGGGGCGGGATGGTGTTCGCGCTGGTGTTCGAGCGCCCGGGGGCGTACGCGTTCGTGAACCACGCCTTCGGCCACGGGCAGAAAGGGGCGATCGGGTACCTGGTGGTGGAATCGTAAGGCAGAGCACGCGCCGCGCGGGGCGCGGCCACGCTTGACAACGGTATTGGTGTATATACACTCATATGGGAGTCCTGGTCCGCCGGGCGCGGGGCGCAGGTACAACCGGCAGTTCAGTGTAGCTACATCCATCTGGAGGTGCCATCATGCTGGACATCCTCGGTGCCGTCTTCGGCACCGCCGTCCTGGCCGTGCAGGCCGGCATCCTCGCGGGACTCGCCCCCGCGAGCCCACGCGGGAAGCTCACCGCGGTCATCGCCACCGCGGCGTGGGGCGCGCTCATCGTCGCCATCGCCGCGGCCGGTGGGTTCGGGCCAGGCGCCACCGGTCCGCTCCCCGCGCCGGTGATCCCGTTCGTGCTCTCGCTCGCGATCCTCTTCGGCGCGTGGGGGCGCCTCCCCCGATTCCGGAGCGCGCTCCTCGGCGTGCCGCTCCCCGCGCTGATCGGGCTGAACGTGGCGCGGCTCGGCGGCGTCTTCTTCCTCATCCTCGAGACACGCGGCCGGCTCTCGGCGTCGTTCGCCACCCCCGCCGGCGTGGGCGACATCGCCGTCGCCACGCTCGCGATCCCGCTCGCCCTCGCGGCCGCGCGCGGCGTCGCGCGGCCGGGATGGGTGCGCGCCTGGAACGCCGTCGGCACGCTCGACCTCATCGTCGCGATCTCCGCCGGCCTCCTCTCCGCCCCCGGCACGCCGTTCCGCGTGTTCACCGACGGGCCGGGGACGCTGGCGATGACGGAGCTGCCGTGGATCCTGGTGCCGGCGGTGATCGTTCCGCTCTACCTGCTCATCCACCTCACGATCGCGGTGAAGGTGCGGGCGCCGGAGAGCGCGCGGCAGGCAGTGGCGGTGGCGCGGTGAGCACGATGCCGCGGGAGTTGACGCGGAGCCCCGTGGACACGATCGTGCCGATGGGGTGAGCGGCCGAGCGCCGCTCGCCCCTCGCACTGCGCCACTCACCCGCACACCCGAGGCTCGAATGCACTTCCTCCTCTTCTATGATGTCGTGGACGACTACCTCGAGCGCCGCGGTGAATTCCGCGATGCCCACCTGGAGAAGGCCTGGGCGTCACACGCCCGCGGCGAGCTGGTGCTCGGCGGCGCGCTCGCCGACCCTGTCGACAGCGCGTTGCTCCTCTTCAGCGGCGAATCGCCGAGCGTGGCCGAGGAGTTCGCGAGGGCGGATCCCTACGTCGTCAACGGACTCGTGACCCGGTGGCGCGTTCGGCCGTGGACGACCGTGGCGGGGGAGACGGCGGCGATGCCGGTTCGCCCGGCGGCCGACGAGCAAGGCTAGGCGTCTCGCAGGCCGAAGTGCACGCAGAACGCGCGCTGTCCCGCCGGCGTGACACGCAGCGATCTGCTGTCCCGATCCTGGACCACCCACCGGCGGCCGAGCGACAGTGACAGGAGCGCTGCGCCCAGCGCGCCGCCCAGGTGTGGCCGGCGCTCGCTCCAATCGAGGCAGGGGAACGCGAGCCGGCGCCTGAGGCGCCGCATCGCATCGAGATCGATGCCCAGCTTCGCGAGCGCCGCGCCGCCCGCCGGCGTCACGTCGAGCGCTTCGCCGTCCTCCGCCGTACGGCCGGCCACCCAGCCCAGCGCGATCACGCGATCGTGCAGCGCGACACCGAGGGTGCCTGCGATGTGGTCGTAACAGGTGCGCGCGGCGCGCAGGTGCGTGGGCGTGGTGGGGACGAACTCGTCGCGCACCCCCCCGCTGAAGACGGCGAGCGATTCGAGCAGCGCCGCGACGTCCGCGCCCTCGATGCTGTAGTACCGGTGCTTCCCCTGCGCGAGCACCTTGATCAGCCCCTCCGCCATCAGCCGGTGCAGGTGCACGCTCGCCGTCGACGGACTGACGCCGGCCACCAGCGCGAGCTCGGTGCTGGTGCGCGCGCGGTTGCCCATCAGGCAGTAGAGGATGCGCGCGCGCGCCGGCTCGCCGATCGCCGCCGCGAGCTTCGCGACGCGCCCGTCCGCTTCGTGATCGCCTCGCATGCTTCGATGCTAGACGAAGCGTGGCCGCCCGACAAGGCATATGTTCGCCGCCATGACCCCGGACACGCGCGCGACGGCGGCGATGACCCGTCGCGATGCCATCGGCATGGGCGTCGCGCTGTGCGCCCTGCTCGCCCTGCCGAAGGATCTCCAGGCACGATCGACCACGAGGGATGCCGCAATGACCATTGCCTGCTTCATCCGTTATCAGATCGACCCGTTCCAGCGCGATGCGTTCAAGGCGTACGCGGAAGCGTGGGGGCGCATCATCCCGCGCGCCGGCGGCCACCTGATCGGGTACTTCCTGCCGTACGAAGGCACGAACGACATCGCGTGGGGGCTGATCGCGTTCGACAGCCTCGCGTCGTACGAGCGCTACAAGGCGCGGCTCAAGACGGACCCCGAGGCGCAGGAGAACTTCCGGATGGCGCAGCGCACGCGTTGCATCCTTCGTGAGGAGCGGAATTTCGTCGAGGTGGTGGACGGCACGTTCGAGCTTCCGTCGACGCTCACGGGATCGAAGTGAGGGTCTGGCGGTTCGTCAGCCTCGGGTGAGCCCCCGACGAAAGCTGGGCCCCCGGTCGCACGGTGGCACGAGACGGTCATGGATGGACGAAGGCCCCCGGCGAGCCGGGGGCCTTCGTGTGCCGCGAGTTGGAAGAGGTGTACTGCCCACTCACCATCCATGACGGTCGAGATGGCCTGGAGCCCTACACCTCGCCGTCGTGTGGGTCAGGCAGCGGGCAGCGTCCCGGCATCCCCCGGCGTGCGCGGCACGAGGCGCACGGGGAGCCCGTCGCGCGGGCGCAGCGTGACCATCGGCTCGGGGATGGGCGACTCGCGCTCCTCGTAGCGCATGCGCCAGCGCTGCGCGAGCGTCGCGAGCACGAGCGTCGCTTCCATCCACGCGAAGTGCTCGCCGATGCAGATGCGCGTGCCGGCGCCGAAGGGGAAGTACGCGAACTTCGGCCGGTCGCGCGAGGGCTCGCTCCACCGCTCGGGGAGGAAGCGCTCGGGCTCGGGCCACCAGCGCGGATCGCGGTGCACGAAATACTGGCACGCGAGCACGACGGTTCCCTTCCGGATGGTGTAGCCGCCGATCTGGACATCCTCGGTCGCGCGCCGCTCCACCGCCCATGCCGGAGGGAAGATGCGCATCGACTCGGCGATCACCTGACGCGTGTAGGGGAGGCGCGGCAGATCGGCGACGGTGGGGAGCCGGCCGCCGAGCACCTCGTCGAGCTCCTGGTGCAGCCGGGCCTCGGCGTGCGGGTGGCGCGAGAGGAGGTACCACGTCCACGTGAGCGCGTTGGCGGTGGTCTCGTGCGCGGCCAGGATGAGGGTCACCAGCTCGTCGCGGAGCTGCTTGTCCGTCATCCCCCGCTTGTCGCCCTCCTCGTCGCGCGCGGTGATGAGCATCGAGAGCAGGTCGCCGCGGTCGCGTGCCTCGGCGCGCCGCTCCTCGATGAGGCGGCGGATGAGGGCATCGAGGCGCCGGCGCGAGCGGTGCAGCTCCCGCACCCACGGAATGGGCGCGTACTCGAGGAGCACGCCCATGGGGAGGATGGCGCGGTTGAACATGCGGAGCGACAGCTCGAGCGCCTCGGCCACGTCGTGCGCATCCCCCTCGACGTCGGCATCGAAGAGCGTGCGGCCGGCGATGGCGAGGGTGACGCGCATCATCGCCTCGTGGATGTCGATGCGCTGGTTCGCCTGCCAGCCCGCCTGGAGCCGCTCGGCGTAGCCGGCCATGCACTCGCCGTAGCTGGTGAGGCGGTCCTTGTGGAACGCCGGCTGGATGAGCCGCCGCTGGCGCAGGTGCTCCTCCCCTTCGCTCGTGAGGAGGCCGTTGCCGAGCAGCACCCTGGTGGCGTCGAGCGCGCGTCCCTTGATGAAGGAGCGCTGCTTGGTCACGAGCAGCGCCTGGATGTCGTCGGGATGAGAGAGGAGCGCCACGCGCTGCGGCCCGATCATGATCTGGCTCACGTCGCCGTGCCGCGCCATGCCGCCGAAGAGCGCGAGCTTGTCGGTGGCCAGGCTGACCACGAACTGCCCCGGGTAGCGGGGGCGTGGCCCCGGGGGGCGGTTGGTGCTCCGCCGCAGGAGACGAGTGCCGAGCGAGTACGAGACGGACATGACGTGACCGGTGCTTCGCCGGGGTGCCGGCGATGGTGACTGCATGAAGGCTGCCTGAGGACGAGGCGCGCGCGAGGGCGCGAGCGCCTGCTTATAGACACGGGAGTCGGGGGGAGACCCCTATTTGCGGGGCGCGGGGCGCGGGGCGCGGGGCGCGGGACTCGGGACTCGGGACTCGGGACTCGGGACTCGGGAATCGAGAGGCGCCGGGGCCGAGACGCGTCATTCGTTTGTTGCGCCGACGGTGGCCCGGCCGCATAGTGCGCTTCCCGCCTACCGCTTCCCGCTTTTCGAGTCCCGAGCCCCCAGTCCCGAGTCCCGCGCCGTCCGCGCCCCGCGCCCCGCGCGCCGCGTAGGGGATTCCTCGCACTCGCCGGTATCACATCCGGCCCGGCCGGCACGTCCGGCGGCCGACGACCTCGGATGCATCCCGGCTCTCGCGCGCGCCGCCGCAGCGTCGCCGACTTCGACATAGATCGCCCCACTCCGTCATCCGATCCCGTCGGACCGCCGCCGGCGGCCGCTCCCCCCTGGCGTCACGCATGCCTCTCGCCCACGCAGCACATCTGGACTCCGACCTCATCGCGCGCATCCGCGCCGGCGACGAGAGCGCATTCGAGCAGCTCTTCCACCGCTACTACCGCGAGCTGTGCGTGCACGCCTCGCGCATCGACCGCGCGGGGGGCACGGCCGAGGAGATCGTCCAGGAGGTCTTCTTCCGGATCTGGATGCACCGCGAGCGCCTGCTCCCGGTGGAGTCGCTCTCCGGCTACCTGTACGCGGCGGTGCGCAACGTGGCGCTCAACCGCCTGGCGCGCGCGCGCACCGAGGAGCGGTGGCGGGCCGCGAAGCAGGTCGACGCGCTCGACGCGCGCACGGAGGCGCCAGCCGCCGACGCGGAGATGCGCGAGACGGAGATGGCCATGGCCATCGACCGCGCCATCGGGGAGCTGCCGCCGCGCTGCCGCGAGGCGTTCCTGCTCCGGCGGCAGCGGCAGCTCAGCTACGCCGAGATCGCGCAGGCGATGGGGACGTCGCAGAAGACGGTGGAGATCCAGATCGGCAAGGCGCTGCGCCTCCTGCGGAAGTCGCTCGCCGAGTGGCTCTGATGCGCGTCGTAGGGGTGAACGTTCCGGCGCCGGTATCTAGGGCATGACGCCCTCCACGCCTTCCGAACCGATCCGACTGATGCACGACGACCCGGACTGGACGCTCCTCGACCGCTACCTGAGCGGGGAGTGCGCGCCGGAAGAAGCCGCGGCGATCGAGGGGTGGGCCCGCTCCGACCCGTCGCGTGCGCGACTCCTGGCCTCGATGCGCCGCGTGTGGACCGAGGCCGCGACGCCGCTCCCGGAGGTGAACGCCGACGCCGCCTGGCGCGCGCTGCGGGAGCGCGTGGCGGCGGCGGAGCGGGGGAGCGATCCCGCCCCGGTGCACGCGGCGCCCATCGCGCCCGTGCGGCGCGCGACGCCGCCGAGCCTGACCATGCACCGGATGCGCCCCACGCCGTGGCGCGCGTGGCGGCTCGCGGCGGGGATCGCGGTCGTCGTCGCCGCCGGCGCCGCGGGCGCGGCCGGATGGTGGCGGCACGCCGGGCAGCGCCCCGGCGCGGCGGTGGAGGCGGCGCGCGAGTACGTCACGGCGCGCGGGCAGCGCGCGGAAGTGACGCTCATCGACGGCACGCGCGTGTGGCTGAGCGTGGACAGCCGGCTCACCGTGCCGCGGGGGTACGGCGCCGCCACGCGCGACGTGGCGCTGGTGGGGGAAGCGTTCTTCGTGGTGCAGCACGACGCACAGCGCCCGTTCCGCGTGCACGCCGGCGGCGGCGTGTCCGAGGATCTGGGCACCGAGTTCGACGTGCGCGCGTACCCCGGCGACACCGAATCGGTGGTGATCGTGGCCACCGGGCGCGTGGCGCTCCGGGCGGCCACCGCCGCCGCGCCCGGCGCCGCCGGCGCGCGTCTGGGGCGCGGCGAGATGGGGCGGCTCGGCCCCGATGGAGACGTGCGCGTGACGAGCGGCGTCGACCTCGACGCGTTCACCGCCTGGCGCCAGGGGCGGCTGGCGTTCGACGAGCGCCCGCTCCGCGACGTGGCCCGCGTGCTCGAGCGCTGGTACGACATCGAGATCGCCGTCGATGACACCGCGCTCGCGAGCGTTCCCGTCACCGCGTCCTTCACCGATCAGTCCGCGGACGAGGCGCTCTCGATCCTCACCGGAGCGCTCGGCGTGCGCTACACGCGACACGGACGACACGTCCGCATCACCGCCCCGGGCGACGCGCGCTGACGCGCCGTCGCCACGCGGGCCCGCTGGACCACTCTCCTCGTTCCTCTTCGTCAGTCTCCCCCGCTCCACATGGAGGTCGTGCGCGTGCGTGTCTCGGTGATGCTGTTGTGTGCCGTGGGGATCGTTCCATGGGGCGGCGGAGCGCTCGCCGCACAGTCCGCGGCGCCGACGGTGAGCGCTGGAGCGAGCGCCGCGGAGAGCGCCGCGAGCGCACGGGGGCGCGCCGCGCAGGCGCAGCCGTTGGAGCGCCGCGTATCGCTCGATCTCAAGAACGTGACGCTCAAGGATGCGCTGCGCGAGATCGACCGCCAGGCGCACCTCGGGCTGGCGTACACGCCGCGCGTGGTGCCGGTGAACCGGCACGTGTCGGTGCGCGGCGACAGCATCACCGTCGGGGATGCGCTCGCGCGCGTGCTGCGCGGGACCGGCGTGAAGGCCGTGGTGACGACGAGCGAGACGGTGATGCTGGTGAAGGAGGAGAGCGCGCGCGAGCCGCCAGTGGACACGGCCACCTTCGCCGCGGTGCTCGTGCACGTGGTGGACACGACCACGTCGCAGCCGCTCGATGGCGCGGCGATCGGCGTGAAAGGGACGAAGCTCACGGCGACCACGAACGTGGAAGGCTACGCGCTGTTGCGCGCGGTACCGTCGGGGCTGCGCGAGCTGACGGTGCGCTTCCTCGGCTACGTGCCCACCGAGCGACAGATCGTGGTGCCCGACTCGGGGTACCTCCGCGTCGACATCGCGCTGCGGATGGGAATGAGCCGGCTCCAGGAGGTGGTGACGACCGCCACCGGGCAGCGGCGGCGCTACGAGCTGGGGAACGACATCACCATCCTGAACGTCGATTCGATCGTCGCCACCCAGCCGATCACGAGCGTGACCGATCTGCTCGAGGGGCGGGTGCCGGGGCTCGTGGTGCAGCACACGAGCGGCGCGCCGGGCGATCCGAGCCGGTTGCGGCTGCGCGGGACGAGCAGCGTGCTCCGCGGGAACGATCCGATCGTGATCGTCGATGGG
>CAMLEQ010000056.1 GCA_946479015.1 uncultured Gemmatimonadota bacterium
AGCATCACGTACTCGAACGTCACCCGCCGGTCGAACGCCTTGGCGGCCTCGATCACGTCCGCGAGCGGGTACTTGGTGTTGATCGGCATCAGCTCCCGGCGGAGCGCGTCGCTGGGCGCGTGGATGGAGATCGCGAGCCGGAACTGCTCCGGCCGCTCTCCCAGCGCCACGATCCCCGGGAGCACGCCGACGGTGGACACCGTGATGTGCCGGGCGCCGATCCCGAGCCCCGCGGGGCTGTTCAGGATCGTGAGCGTGGGGGCCACCGCCTTCCAGTTCATGAGCGGTTCCCCCATCCCCATGAACACCACGTTGGTGACGTCGATGGGATCCTCCACCAGGCGCATCTCGCGGACCTGCCCGGCGATCTCCCACGTCTCCAGATTCCGTTGGAATCCCATCCGTCCGGTGGCGCAGAAGGCGCACTGGAGCGCGCACCCGGCCTGCGACGAGATGCACAGCGTGAGGCGGTTCCCCTCGGGGATCGCGACGGTCTCGATCCCCTGGCCGTCGGGGAGCGCGAACAGGAACTTCTGCGTGCCGTCCGACGAGCGCTGGCGCGCGAGGACGCGCGGTCGCGGGAGCTCGAACCGCTCGCCGAGCAGGGCACGGAACGAGGAGGGGAGCTCCGTCATGGCGGCGAAGTCGGGCGCCGGGTTCTTCCAGAGGCGCTGCGCCACCTGCGCGCCGCGGTACGCCGGCTGGCCGTGCGCCACGGCGAACTCGCGAAGTGTTCGCTCCGCTTCCTCGGGCACCAGATTCAGGAGATTCGTCTTGCCGTCCATCTCGTCCTCGTCACCGTGCATGAGCGCGCACACGCGCGTGTGGCGCCGCGATTTCGGCGCCGGTGAAAGTTAATCGGTTCCGGGGGATCGCGGCCGCGTCGCGGCGGGATGGCGAGCTCCACCGTGCGCGCGCCGCGCCAATCGCCGCGCACGCATGGCCGATCGCGGGTCAACCCGTTAAATTCAAGTCGTACATGAAGATGACGCGGCCACCTACCAAGGGTGCGAGGTGGCGGCGTGCTTCCGGGCCAGGTGGGCCCGCTGTAGATTCGAGCTTCTCGTCCGATCACCACGGAGCCTGCGTGCTTCTTTCTGAGCTGCTGTCGGCGGATCGCATCAAGGTGCCGCTCGACAGCCGCACGAAAAACGACGTTCTGAGAGAGCTGGTGGAGCTCGTGGCCAACGAGCGGCACGGGGGGGACACGGAGTCCATCCTCGGCTCGGTGCGTGAGCGCGAGCAGGTGCTGAGCACCGGCATCGGCGGCGGCGTGGCCATTCCACACGGGAAGACACCGTTCGTGGACCAGCTCGTGCTGGCGGCGGGGGTGGCCCCCGCGCCCATCGACTTCGACGCGCTCGACGAGCGCCCCGTGCAGCTCTTCTTCCTGCTCGTGGGTCCGGAGAGCGCGGCCGGCGCGCACGTGAAGGCGCTGAGCCGTATCTCGCGCCTGCTCCGGCGCGAGCAGCTCCGGGCCGATCTCATCGCGGCGCCGTCGCCCGACGAGTTCCTCCGCATCGTCCGAGAATCGGAGGCTGCGTGACGTCACGACGATGGGTGCCGCCCGTGGTCTGGGCGGCATTCATACTCATCCTCACATCCCTCCCGGGCGCCGATCTCCCGCGCGTGGGGGTGCCCGATGCCGACAAGCTCGTGCACTTCACGATGTACGGGATCTTCGCCTGGCTGAGCACCCGCTCCTTCGCGCGCCCTGGACGCCTCGCGCGCGTGGTGGTGCTGGTGGTGCTCGGCGTCTCGCTCTTCGGAGCGATGGACGAATGGCATCAACAGTTCATCCCTGGTCGCTCGATGGAATTGCTCGATTGGATGGCCGACACGCTCGGCGCCCTCGCCGGCGCGAGCGTGGCACTCACCGCGCTCCGCCGTAGGTCCTCCCTTCGCCGGGAGATCGACGCGTGACCGCACCCTCGCAAGCTGCCACGACGTACCGCACGCACCTCGCCGGCTCGCTCAGGACTGCCGACGTCGGCGCCAGCGTCCGCCTCGGCGGGTGGGTGCACGGCAAGCGCAATCTCGGCGGACTCGTGTTCATCGATCTCCGCGATCGCGAGGGGATCGTGCAGGTGTCGTTCGACCCCGCGGTGGTCGACGCCGCCACCCTCGAGGCCGCGGCCGCGGTGGGCAAGGAGAGTGTCGTGCTGGTGGAGGGGAGCGTCGTCCCCCGGCCACCGGAGGGACGAAACACGGAGCTCGCCACCGGTGACGTGGAGGTGAGGGCGCGCGCGCTCCGCGTGGCGGGCCCAGCGGTGACGCCCGCGATCCCCGTGGCGCGCGCCAAGGGGGAGGCGCTCCCCGCGGAGGAGCAGCGGCTCCGTCATCGCTATCTCGACCTGCGCCGGCCGGAGCTGCAGCGGAACCTGATCCTGCGCCACCGGATGATGCAGGTGACGCGGCGCTTCTTCTCGGATCGCGGCTTCCTGGAGATCGAGACGCCGATCCTCACGAAGCCCACGCCGGAAGGGGCGCGCGACTACCTGGTGCCGAGCCGCGTGCAGCCCGGCGAGTTCTATGCGCTGCCACAGTCGCCTCAGCTCTACAAGCAGCTCCTCATGGTGTCCGGCTTCGATCGCTACTTCCAGATCGCGCGCTGCTTCCGCGACGAGGATCTGCGCGCCGACCGGCAGCCGGAGTTCACGCAGATCGATGTGGAGGCCTCGTTCATCGGACCGGAGGACGTGTACGCCTTCACGGAGGGGCTCCTCACCGCGATCTGGAAGGAGGGGGGGCACGAGATCGAGACCCCCTTTCCGCGGATGCGCCACGCCGAGGCCATGGAGCGCTACGGCAGCGACAAGCCCGATGTGCGCTACGGGCTGGAGCTGTTCGACGCGAGCGACGTCTTCCGCGAGACGGATTTCTCGATCGCGCGCGCGGCGCTCGATGCGGGCGGGCGCGTGCGCGGGATCCGGATCCCCGGCGGCGCGACGCTCTCGCGCAAGCAGGTGGACGAGCTGGAGGCGCTGGCGAAGGGTGCGGGCGCGAGCGGGCTGCTCCGCCTCAAGCGCGAGAAGGGGGAGCTGACGGGGCCGGCGGCGAAGTTCCTCGGCGCCGGCGCGGCGGATCGGCTCGGGCTCGCCGACGGCGACCTGGCGCTGTTCGTGGCCGCCCCCGATCACGTGTCGAACCCGGCGCTGGACCGCGTGCGGCAGGAGACGGCGCGCCTGATGGGACTCGTTCCCGCCGACGCGCTGCGCTTCCTGTGGGTGACGGACTTCCCGCTGTTCGAGAAGGACCCCGCCACGGGCGTGCTCGGTGCGGTCCACCACCCGTTCACGGCGCCGAACCCGGAGGACCTTCCCTTGCTGGATACCGCGCCGGAGCGCGTGCGCGCGCTCGCCTACGACGTGGTGCTCAACGGCACGGAGCTTGGCGGGGGAAGCATCCGTATCGGCGATCCGGAGCTGCAGCGCCGCATGTTCGCGCTGCTCGGGATCGACGATGAAACGGCGCAGCGCCGGTTCGGCTTCCTGCTCGAGGGGCTGCGCTCGGGCGCGCCGCCGCACGGAGGGATCGCGCTCGGCTTCGACCGGATGGCCATGCTGCTCACCGGGGCGGGGTCGCTGCGCGACGTGATCGCTTTTCCGAAGACGACCGCCGCCCGCGCGCTCTTCGAGGGGGCACCGAGCGCCGTGCCCGCCGAGGACCTGCGCGAGCTGCACGTCGGTATCATCGAGTGACGGATCAGGAGTGCATTGCATTGAGTGATGACACGGTGACGCATCGCCTCAACACGGAGGGCGCCGACCTGCTGACGCTCGCCGGCGTGAACGATGCGAACCTCATCGAGCTGTCGCGGGTCGCGGGCGTCCGGGTGACGCTGCGCGGCGACACGCTCACGCTGAGCGGCCCGCTGGGCGCGGTCGAGCGCGCCACGTCGGTGGCCCAGCGCATGGTGGACACCGCCAAGCAGGAGTTGCCGCTCACCCCGGACGACATCCTCCGCATGAGCGAGGACGGCACCGCGGACGGGGCGGGGAACGGAGGGGCGCCGGGGGAGACGCGTCTCGTGCTGCCCGGCGTGCGCAAGATCATCCAGCCCAAGACTCCCGGGCAGGCGACGTACATGCAGCTCATCGCCGACAACGACATCGTGGTCGGCATCGGGCCGGCGGGCACGGGGAAGACGTATCTCGCGGTGGCGATGGCGGTGGATGCGCTCGCGCGCAAGCGCGTGCGGCGCATCGTGCTCGCGCGTCCGGCGGTGGAGGCGGGGGAGAGCCTCGGCTTCCTCCCCGGCGACATGCAGGCGAAGGTGGACCCGTACCTGCGCCCGCTCTACGACGCGCTGGATGACATGATGCCTCCGGAGCGGGTGCAGAAGGCGCTCGAGACGCGCACCATCGAGATCGCGCCGCTCGCCTACATGCGCGGACGCACGCTCGCCGATGCGTTCGTGATCCTCGACGAGTCGCAGAACGCCACCAGCGCGCAGATGAAGATGTTCCTCACGCGCCTGGGCGTGAACTCGAAAGCCGTGATCACGGGGGACAAGACGCAGATCGACCTCCCGGCGCGCGAGCAGTCCGGGCTGATCGAGATCGAGCGGATCCTGAAGGGGATCGACGGCATCGGCTTCCAGTATCTCTCGGAGGCCGACGTGATCCGGCACCGGCTCGTACGCGAGATCATCAAGGCGTACGCGCGGGACTCGGGGGCCGAGTAGCGCATGGGCGCGCGGCAACCGCTCGACCGTCCGGCCGACGACGCGCCGCCCTCGGGGCGCGACCGCCTCGCGTATCACGGCGCGCGCATCGGGCTGCTGCTGGCGCTCGCCGTCGTGACGTACATGCTGTTCCCGAACGCGCCGGCGGTGGACTCGCCCATCTTCGAGGTGGGGTCGGTGGCCACGGCGAACGTGATCGCGCCGTTCGCGTTCGATGTCCCGAAGTCGGATGCCGAGCTGGCGAAGGAGCGTGACGAGCTCGCCCGCTCGGCGAAGCCGATGTTCGTGTTCGTGCCCGCCGCGCTGGACTCGGCGCAGCGGCCGCCGCCACGACGTCCGCGCAGCGCGGCGCGTCGAAGGGCGACGCGCGCGCGGCGGCGGTGCGGCGGGACAGCCTGGCCGAGGCGCAGCGGATCGCCATCCAGAACGCGGCGGGATCGCAGGGCGTCTCGCTCTCGGCGGGGGAGGCCGATTATCTCGCCTCCGCCCCGCGCCGGCGCGCCATGGAGGACGCGCTGCACCGGGTGTTCGGCCGCTGGCTGTCGCAGGGGATCGTCTCGGGCAGCGCGATCGAGGACCTTCGTGGGGAGGTGATCCTCCAGCGCGGCGGCGAGGAGCGCAGCATGCTCGTGGACAGCCTCCTCACCTTCGGCTCGCTTCTCGGCCGGGCGCGGCACTTCCAACCCGACCCCAACTCGTCGGTGGCGGACGGGCTGTACCTCAAGCTGCTGAGCGCCTTCTTCCACCCCACGGTCACCCTCGACCACGTGGCCACCGAGCGGCGCCGCCAGGAGCTGCGCGCGTCCGTGGACGTGAACCGCTACCAGGTGCGGGCCGGCGAGAAGATCGTGGGCGAGCACGAGGTGGTGGGGCGC
Organism: uncultured Gemmatimonadota bacterium; assembly: GCA_946479015.1. The sequence continues at coordinate 5,563 of CAMLEQ010000056.1, forward strand.
CCCGAGTTCGAGAAGATGCGGGCGCTGCACGATGCCATGCAGGGGCGGGCGAGCGGCCAGCGCGCGGTGGGTCGCGTGCTGGGCAGCATCGCGTACAACGCGCTCGTGCTCGCGATCCTCGGCATCGCGATCGTGCTGTTCCGCCCGCAGGTCTATCGCGCGTTCCGGTCGCTCACGCTGTTCGCGATCATCTACCTGCTCGTGCTCGTGGTCGCCGCGGCGGCGGCGCAATGGACGCCGGTGCACCCGGAGCTGGTGCCCGTGGCACTGGCGGCGATCATCCTCAGCGTGCTGTTCGACCCGCGCATCAGCATGATCGCGGCGATGATCCTCGCCGTGCTCGTGGGGGGACAGAGCGTCTATCGCGGCACGAACGCCCTGTTCATCAATCTGGTGGGCGGCGCGGCGGCGGCGCTGAGCGTCCGCGTGATCCTGCGCCGCGAGCAGTCGTACCAGTACGTGATCACCATCGGCGTCGCGTACCTGTTCGCGGCGCTGGCGATCGGCCTCACCCTGGGGTGGCACACGTCGGACATCGCCACCAGCGCGGGGCTGGGAGTGGCCAACGCCATCGTCTCGGTGGTGTTCGCGATGTTCCTCGTGCCGCTGGCCGAGAAGTTCACCGGCATCACCACGCATCTCACCCTCATCGAGTACTCCGACCTGAACCGGCCGTTGCTGCGCCGGCTCAGCTTGGAGGCGCCGGGCACGTACGCGCACACCATCGCCATGGCGAACCTGGTGGAGGCCGCGTGCACGGCGATCGGCGCGAACGGTCTGCTCGCGCGCGTGGGGACGTACTACCACGACATCGGCAAGCTGAAGAAGCCGCAGTATTTCGTGGAGAATCAGGCCGGCGGCCGCAACCCGCACGACAAGCTGAAGCCGGGCACGAGCGCGTCCATCATCCGCAACCACGTGCGCGAAGGGATGGAGCTCGCCGCCGAATACCACATCCCCCGCGCGATCGCGTCGTTCATCCCGGAGCACCACGGCACCGCGTCCATCGCCTACTTCCTGGAGAAGGCGCGGGAGCGCGACTCCTCTGCGCCCCCCAATCCCGCGGAGTTCAGCTATCCCGGCCCCATTCCGCAGTCGGCGGAGACCGCCGTGTGCATGCTCGCCGACGGCGTGGAGGCGTCGGTACGGGTGCTGCAGGAGCCCACGCCGCAGCGCATCCGCGAGGTGATCGATCACATCGTGAAGCAGCGGATGGAGCAGGGGCAGCTCCGCGACGCGCCGCTCACCCTGCGCCAACTCGACATCGTCAAGGAGCAGTTCGCCCGGGTGCTGATCGGGATGTATCACAGCCGCATCGATTATCCCGCATCGAGCGGCGGCGTGAGCGCCGAGTTCGCCGCGATATGAGCGTGACGGTGGACGTGACGGTGGCTGACGGACGGATCCCGCTCGCGCGCGCGCGCGTGGCGGAGCTGGCCGGCGGCGTGCTGCGCGCCGAGGGGGTGCGGAACGCGCTGCTCTCGATCACGTTCGTGTCCGACCGCGCCATCGCGGCCATGAACGCCAGCCATCTCGGGCATCGCGGCCCCACGGATGTGATCTCCTTCGGCTTCGCCCCCGCCGGGGCGCACGCGCCGGTGGTGGGCGACGTGTACATCGCGCCCGCCGTCGCGCGGGAGAACGCGCGGCGCCACGGCGTCGGGGTGCGCGAGGAGCTGGCGCGACTGGTGGTGCACGGCACGCTGCACGTGCTGGGGCACGATCATCCGGAAGGCGACGCGCGCACCTCGTCGCCCATGTGGCGGCGTCAGGAGCGCCTGCTCGCGCGGCTGCTGCGGAGGGACGCGTGAATCTCGTGGCACTCGTGGTGGCGCTCGCCGCGCTCGCCGTGGGCGCGCTCGCCGCGGCGGCGGATGGCGCGCTGCTGTCGGTGGCGGATGTTCCGTCGGCCCCCGGCGCCGAAGGCCCCACCGGCGGCTTCCGCGACCTCACGCATCGCTCGCTGGGCATCGCCCGCCTCGTCGCGCACCTGGTGTGCGGCGTCTCGGCGGCGATCGCGGTCGACGTGCCGCACCGGCCGGCGGGGATCGCGCTGCTGCTCGTCGTGGGGATCGCGGTCGTCGTGGCCGTGCTCGGGGAGATCGCGCCGCGCGCCGCCGGCGACGCGTTCGACGGGCGCGCGCTCGCCGCCCTCGGGGGCGCCGTGCGGACGATCGAAGCGACCGTGCGTCCGCTCGTCGCCGGGGGTGCCGCCGTGGACCGCGCGCTCCGCCGGCTCTTCCCGCCGGTGTCCCCCGGCGAGGTGGATCGCGATGTCACCGCCGCGCAGTTCCGTCAGGTGGTGCAGGCCGAGGCGGAGATGCCGGGCGCCCAGCGCGCGATCCTCCACCGCGTCTTCTCCCTCGCCGACACCGAGGTGCGCGACGTGATGGTGCCGCGCGTCGACATCCTCGGGATCGAGACCGGCACCCCCTGGTCGGAGGTCCTCGACCGCGTGCGCAGCTCGCAGCACGCGCGGATGCCGGTGTACGAGGAGACGCTCGACCACATCACGGGGATCCTGTTCGCCAAGGACCTGCTCCTCTCCGTGATCGCGGGGGAGGAGCCCGCCGCCGGCTGGGAGTCGCTGGTGCGGCCGGCGACGTTCATCCCCGAGAGCAAGCCGATCGACGCGCAGCTCCGCGATTTCAAGGCGACGCGCTCGCACATCGCCATCGTGGTGGACGAGTTCGGCGGCACGGCGGGCCTCGTCACCATCGAGGACATCATCGAGGAGATCGTCGGCGACATCCGCGACGAGCACGATCGCGAGGAACCGGAGGTCGAGTCCGAGGAGGGACGGCGCTTCTGGGTGTCGGGGCGCGTCACGCTCGACGAGCTGTCCGACCTGCTGGGGCACCGCTTCGACCGCGACGACGTGAGCACGGTGGGCGGGCTCGTGTTCGAGCTGGTGGGGCACGTGCCACGCGCCGGGCAGGAGCTCACGCTGGACGGCTACCGCGTGGTGGTGGAGCGCGTGGTGCGCCGGCGCGTGGACCGGGTGTACTTCGAGCGGTTGGAGCCGGCCGTGGAGCGGCAGTCGTGAGCGCGATGGTCCTGCCCCTGCTCCTGACGCTCGTACTCGTGGCGTGGCTCACCGCGGCCGCCACCGCCGTGCGCTCCGTGAGCCGCATCTGGCTGCGGCACTGGGTGGAGAAGCGTCTCAGCGGGTCGGCCACCGCCGAAGCCTATCTGGCGCGCCCCCAACGGCTCGTGCTCGCGGCGGGCGCCGGGGTGGCACTGCTGGTGGCGCTGGCGGGCGCGCTCATCGGTGCCGTCGGCACCCTCGATCCGTGGTCGCGCGCGGCCGCCACGGTGGCGCTGGCACTCGCGCTCCTGCTCTTCGGGCAGTTGCTCCCTCGCGCCATCGCGCGCCGGTGGGCGCCGCGACTCATCCCCATCCTGCTGCCGCCGCTGCACGCCGCGGCGTTCGTGCTCAGCCCGCTGCTGCGCGGCGCGCGATCGCTCGCGCGCCGCGCCGGGGCGCCCGAGGGCGTGGCGCGCCAGGACTCCGCCCGCGAGGAGCTGGAGGATCTGCTGCGCGAGGGGGAGCTGGAGGGGATCGGCGAGCCGGAAGAGATCGAGATCATCACCGGCGTGGTGCAGTTCGGCGAGAAGACGCTCCGCGACGTGATGACGCCGCGCACGAACGTCTTCGCCGTCGATGTCGACACCCCGCCGCTGGAGATGGCGCGCGCCATCGCGCAGGCCGGCTACAGCCGGGTGCCGGTGTACCGCGGATCGCTCGACGAGATCATCGGGATGGTGCACGTGTTCGACGTCCTGCGCGAGCGCGGCGAGCGCCAGCCGCCCATCCGCGAGGTGGCGCACGCGCCGGCCACGAAGCGGTGCAGCGAGCTGCTGTTCGAGATGCTGCGCGGGCGGCCCCACCTGGCCGTGGTGCTCGACGAGTTCGGCGGCACGGCGGGGATCGTGACGCTCGAGGACGTGCTCGAGGAGCTGGTCGGCGACATCCGCGACGAGCACGACGAGCCGGCGCCGGCGGAGCAGCCGGGCTCCGCGCGCGCCGCCGTGGTGGATGGCGCCACCCCGCTCGACGATCTGGTGGAGCGCTTCGGCGCGACGCTCCCCGGTGCGCTCCACGACCGCGCGCCCACGCTCGCCGGCGCCGTCGTCCGGCTGCTCGGGCGCATCCCGGCGGTCGGGGAGCGATTCCGGCTCGATGGGCTGGAGCTCACCATCATCGATGCCGATCCGACGCGGGTGCGCCGCGTGCTGGTGCAGCGCGCCGATGCCGCGGCGCCGGTCGAGCTGCGCCCGACGCGCTGACGTGCGACCGCTCGTCGTCTTCTCGCGGCTCTTCCCGTTCGTCGTCGCCTTCCTGCGCGACCGGCGGCGGTGGGTGTTCATCGGGCGGCCGCGCCAGCTCTCCGAGGCGGCGCACCGCCGCCGTGCCGCGCGGCTCACCGCCACGCTCGCATCGCTGGGTCCCACCTTCATCAAGCTCGCCCAGGTGTTCGCGTCGCGCGCCGACATCCTCCCCGAGCCGTATCTCAGCGAGATCGGGCGCCTCACCGACCAGGTGCCGCCGCTCCCGTCGAGTGCCATCGAGGAGGTGATCGTGCGCGAGCTCGGCAAGCCGGTGCACGAGCTGTTCGACCGCTTCGACGCCGAGCCGCTCGCCGCCGCCTCGCTCGGCCAGGTGCACCGCGCGGCGCTCGGCTCGCGCGAGGTGGTGGTGAAGGTGCTGCGGCCGGGCGTGGAGGAGATCGTCGCCGTCGACCTCGACGCCGCGTTCCGGATCCTCTTCTTCGTGAACGTGCTCTTCCCCAACCACCACACGCGCGCCATCACCACCATCGTGCGCGAGTTCGCCAAGCGCATCGAGGAGGAGATGGACTTCCGCGACGAGGCGCGGAACGCGGACCTCATCCGCGCGAACTTCGCCGGCGACACGCGCGTGGCCGTCCCCGAGGTGGTGGGCGCCCTCACGTCGCGCCGCGTGCTCGTGATGCAGTACATGGAGGGGACGAAGGTGGACCGCCTGCACGACCGCATCGCCTCCGGCGACATCTCCCTCCAGCGCCTGCTCGAGACGCTGGTGGAGGTGTACGCGCAGATGATGCTCGTGGACGGGATCTTCCACGCCGACCCGCACCCCGGCAACCTGCTCGTGGCCCCCGACGGCACCCTCGTGCTGCTCGACTTCGGCATGGTGGTGCGGGTGGAGCAGGAGATGCGCGCGCGCCTCATCCAGACCATCCTCGCCGCCGTGCGGCAGGATGTGGACGGCGTGATCGCGGGCTTCTACGAGCTGGGGCTGCTCGACCCGGAGGTGGATCGCGGCACCGTGCGCGATGCGGCGCGCGCGCTCATGGCCATCGCCTTCACCCCCGACGCCAAGCCGCGCCAGGTCCAGCGCATCGTGAACGAGGTGCTCTCCACGTTCTACCGCTGGCCGATCATGCTCCCCAGCGAGTTCGTGTACCTCGGCCGTGCCGCGGCGCTCGCCGAAGGGATCGGGGTGCGCTACGATCCGGGGTTCAACAGCGTGCACTTCGCCTCGCCGATCATCCGGGCCATGGGCGGGAAGCTCCTCGCCACCACGCTGGAGGGCGACCCGCGCGAGCGCGTGCAGGACGCGCTGGGACAGGCGGCCGCGATCGCGCGCGAGCTGCGCGACATCCTGCGCCGCGCCGGGCGCGACGAGTTGCGCGTGCGCGCCCATCCGCGCGACGTCATCGAGATGCAGCAGTTCCTCGCCGGGCAGACGCGGCGCATCCTGCTCGGCCTCTTCGCCGCCGTCATGGCGCTGGTGGGCGCGATCGTCTACCTCGCCAGCCACAACATCTACCTGCTCGCCGCCATGCTCTCGGCGGCGCTGCTCTTCTTCGTGATCGTGCTCATTCTTCCCTGGCACCTCCTGTCCAATCCGCTGCGCGGGTACCGGCGATGGCGGTGACGCCTCCGCCCGGCGCGGCCGCCGCCGCGCCCGACCGCCTCCTCGCCCAGTTCGACGAGCGGCGCCCCGCCGCGCTCGCGCGCGCGGTGAGCATCGTCGAGAACCATCGCGCGGGCTTCGAGGGCATCCTCGAGCGCCTTCACCCCCGCATCGGACGCGCCCGACGCATCGGCCTCACCGGACCGCCCGGCGCGGGCAAGAGCACGCTCACCACGGGCCTCGCGGCGCACTACCGGCGCGCCGGGCTCACCGTGGGCATCGTCGCCGTGGATCCCACCTCGCCGTTCACCGGGGGCGCGCTCCTGGGGGACCGCATCCGGATGGAGGCGGTGGCCCTCGATCCCGGGATCTTCATCCGCTCCATGGCCACGCGCGGCTCCCTCGGCGGGCTGGCCGCCACCACGCGCGAGGTGGCGGACGTGCTCGACGCGTACGGATTCGACCGCATCCTCATCGAGACGGTGGGGGTGGGACAGAGCGAGCTGGACATCGCGCGCACCGCGGACACCACGGTGGTGGTGCTCGTGCCCGAGTCGGGGGACTCGATCCAGACGATGAAGGCGGGGCTGATGGAGATCGCGGACGTGTTCGTGATCAACAAGGCCGACCGCCCCGGCGCCGATCGCCTGCGCCACGAGGTGGAGCTCATGCTCGGGCTGCGCATGGGGCAGATCTTCCGCCACGTGCCCGCGCATCACGGCGTGGAGCTGCGCCGCATCAACAATCCGGCGCGTGCCGCACGCGAGGCCGCGGCCACGGACGATGCGGAGCACTGGACTCCGCCGGTGCTCTCCACGGTCGCCGACCGGGACGAGGGCACGGAGGCCGTCGCGGCGGCCTTCGACCGCCACTTTGATTATCTTGAGCGCAGCGGCGCCCTGCGCGAGCGGCGCCGACAGCGGCTGCGCGAGCGAGTGGTGGAGGTGGTGGAGCGCCGGGTGCGCGAGCGGCTCTGGGGCGCCCCCGCCACCAACGCCTGGCTCGATGCACGGCTCCCGGAGCTGGAGGCCGGGACGCTCACTCCCTTCGCGGCGGCCGAGGAGTTGCTGCGACAGGGCGCGGGACTGATCACGGGCGACACGCGATGACGAGGACGACGGAATGACGACGATGCGCGATCTGCCGGAAGTCGTGCGGGACCAGCAGGCGGAGCTCGAGCGGCTGCGCGCCGAGGTGGCGGCGTGGCGCGAGCGCTATGCCGCCGGCACGCTGCGCGATGTGGCCTTCACGAATTCCGTGGGCGAGGTGCCGCCGCTGTTCACCGCGCTCGACACCGCGGGCACCGATCCGACCACCATCGGAGTGCCCGGCACCTATCCGTACACGCGCGGCATCCACGCCACCGGCTACCGCGGCCGCCTCTGGACGATGCGCCAGTTCGCCGGCTTCGGGAGCGCGCGCGACACCAACGCCCGGTACAAGTACCTGCTCGAGCACGGGCAGACCGGGCTCTCCGTGGCGTTCGACTTCCCCACGCTCATGGGCTACGACTCCGACCACCCGCGCTCCGAGGGAGAGGTGGGGAAGTGCGGCGTCGCGA
>CAMLEQ010000057.1 GCA_946479015.1 uncultured Gemmatimonadota bacterium
AACCCGGACAGACACCCCTATCACCCGCACCGCACGACGTGGGAGCGAATGCGAGGCATCCGATGACCCGCACCCCTGGCCGCAAGCGGCCCAGCAATGCTGGCCTGGTGGCCATCGACGATGTGTTCGGCGATGTGCCCGGCTGGAGCGATGCAGTTCAGCGGGCGCGCGTCGGCAACGACGTCGCGCACGCCATTCACGATCTCCGCAAGCGGCACGGTCTCACCCAGCAGCAGCTCGCGGCCCGGGTCGGCACCACGCAGTCGGTGATCGCTCGGCTCGAGGACGCCGGCTACGAGGGGCACTCCCTGCGGATGCTCGAGCGCATCGCCGCCGCGGTGGGCAGTCGCCTGCACATCGCGTTCATCGATGGTCCGTCTTCCGGCTCCGGCGCGGCGCGGTCGGCAGCCCTCGCGCGAGTCGGCGAGCGGGGCCGGGGGTACCCCACCCGGAAGGACGGGGCGGTGCCGAAGCGTCGGCGATCGGGTTCGTGAGCCTCGCCATAGGGGAACCCACGCCGCCGCATGTCTTCATCTGAGGTGGCCTCTCGCCACTCTCCCCGCTCCTTCCCCGCTCCCCCACCGCCAACGCGCGGAGCTCCCCCGATGGGTTTCGGCAATCTCGGATTCGGCGAGATCCTCATCATCGCCGTCGTCGTCCTCCTCCTCTTCGGCGCCCGGCGCATTCCCGAGGTGCTCGGGTCGATGGGAAAAGGGATCAACGAGTTCAAGCGCGGCCTGCGCGACGTACCCTCGCCCGCCGCGGAGCTGCCGCCGCGCAAGCGTGACGACCGCGAGCCGGTGACGACGCAGGGACGCGGGGAGCCGCTCCGACTCGGCTAGCGTCGCTGGCGCGAAAGCTCCCGCGGGAGCGTGGCCGGAGCGGCACGGCCACGCTCCCACCGCTCACTCGGTGATCTCGCGGATCACGCGGCACGGGTTCCCCGCCGCGAACACACCCTCCGGCACGTCTCGCGTGACGACGCTGCCCGCGCCGATGACGGCGCGCGACCCGATCCGCACGCCCGCGAGAATGAGCGCCCCGCCGCCCACCCACACGTCGGATCCGATCTCGATCGGCTCGCCGTACTCCCGGCGCCGCCGCAGCTCGGCGTTCATCGGGTGGAGGGGGGTGAGGATCTGCACCCCCGGCCCGAAGAGCGAGTAGTCCCCGATCCGCACGGGGCAGACATCGAGCACGACGCAGTTGAAGTTGAAGAACACCCGCTCGCCGAGCTCGATGTTCGTCCCGTAGTCGCAGAAGAAGGGCGGCTGCATGCAGACCGTGTCCCCACCCCGGCCGAAGAGCGCGCTGACGATGGCCCGGCGCGCCTCCGTCTCGCTCTCACTCGTGGCGTTCAGCGCCTGGCACAGGTCGCGGGCGCGCTCGCGGGCGGCGATGAGCTCGGGGTCGAGCGGGTCGTACAGGTGGCCCGCCAGCATCTTCTCGTGTTCGGACGGCATGCACGGCTCCGGGAAGGGGTTCGGACCGGCAGGCGCAACTTTGACGCCCGCGCCGACAGCCCCGCCTTCTCCGGCACCGGAACGGGTGGAGCGACGCCCCGTTCCCCCTCCCGCTCACTTCCGCTTCATCCTCCGCAGCCGATCCAGCCCCTCCAGCATTCCGCGCGGCAGCCGTTTCTTCTGCGCCTCGGTCAGCTCCCCGACCGCCTGCGCGAGCGCGTCCGCCATGTGGAAGGACATCTCCCTCGAGTACTTCGCGATCCGATTCGTGAGGTCGCGGTCGCTGAGGTGCTTCTGGTGCTTCACGATCCACTCCGCCAGCGGCCGGAGCGTGGTGTCGTTGCGCGCCCGCAGCTCCACGCGGATCCGCTCCATCCCCTGCACCTGCTGCTCGGTGAGCAGCAGCGAGTCGCGCAGGCCGAGGAGCATGGCCACCGGATCCATCGTGAGCCGCTGCAGCCGCTCGCTCACCGCGGAGAGATCCTCCGGCGCCCGCCCCTCCTCGCTCACGAGCCCGAGCCCGCGCGCCATCTCGTCGCGCGGCGGCCCGCCGATCTGGAGCTTGGCGCCGATCACCACCTGAAAGGGCTGCACGTACGTCGCGCCGCGCGTGGCGCTCCGGCCGCCGTAGCCGAAGTTCTGGTTCACGCGATAATGGAAAGCGCGCGTGTCGGGATCGAAGCCGTCCACGTAGAGCAGCGTCGGGTCGAGCGGATAGTTGCCGAACGCCCAGCCGAGCGACGTGTTGCTCAGCCCCGCCAGCCGCAGCAGCGCGCCCATCGCGTTCTGCGCGGTGACGGTGAGCTGGAGGTGATCGCCCAACCACACGTCGCGCCCCATGAACGGGAGCGACGGCAGCTCGATCTGCACGTTCGGCTGGATGAGCCATCCGGTGCGACAACTGTTCGCCCCCGCGATCGTCCCCACCTGCCGGCGCAGACACGACCGCACGGCCGGCGGCGCGCTCCCGAGGAGCGTCTGCATCTGCGCCGCCATCGCGCTGTCGGCGGTCGCCGCGGGATCGAACACGAACGCGCGGTCGTTCGACATCCCGTCGCCGTTCACGTCCCCCGACACCATGGGCGTGTACGAGAGTCCGGAGGAGATCCGCGTCTGGAGCGAGATCCCACCCCAGCGCCCCGCGTAGAGATTCGCCGAGATGTCGAGCTGGTCGCGCGGCTGCCCGTTCGTCGCCCACTCGAGGAGGAACGGGTTCCCCGCGGTGGATCCGTCGAAGCCGCGCTGCAGCGTGCGCGTGCTCGTGTGCGTGTACTGGAGGTTGTAGCTGATGCGCCCGAACAATGGCTCGGGCGGAGCGAGGGAGATCCCGAACTGCGACGAGTACGTGCGCAGGTCGCTCCGTGTCTCGCGCACGGCGGAGAAGCGATCGCTCACGCGCGAGGCGCCGGGCGCCACCACGCCGGTCCCCGGCACGATGGCGTCGGGCGACGCGTACACGGGACGATCGTCCTCGGCGGGGAGGGTGAACGCCGGCGTGTCGCGCAGGTTCAGGTCCATGCTCCCCTCCACGTGCACCTCGCGCGAGAGCTGCGCCTGCGCCGACACGCCCCACCCCTTCACCCTGAGCCCGCCGATCGCGAGGTTGCCGCGCCAGCTCGTGGGCGCGCGGTACGCGGGATCGAACAGCATCACGCTCGGCCGGTCGCTCGAGAACTCCACCGGCGCGCTCCCATCGAGGCACGCGCTGGGGACGGCGCCGCTGTCGCTGGCGTAGCGCGTCCAGTCGGGCACCGGCGTGGCGTCGCCGGCGCAGGTGAGCTGGCGCACGGCATCGGGGAGACCGGTGGCGTCCACGAGCGAGGCGATGCGCGATGGCGGGATCACGCCGTGGAACGCCCCGATGCCGCCGTCGATGCGCAGGTCGCGCCACCAGTCGGTGGGCGCGGCGCGCTGGCCGAGCAGCACGTCGAAGCCGAGGCGCGGGCTCACCCCCACGTCCGTGGGCGCGAAGTCCGTGCGCCGCCCATAGAGCGAGTCCACCACCGGATTGTACGCGGGGCGCGTCCCGGAGTGAGCGAGGTCCACGCGCACCCCGTACTCGAGATGCGCGATGGGCGAGACGCGGAACTTGTCATCGAGCGAGAACGCCCCCGTCACCGCGGAGGTCGCGCGCTCGCGCGAGGAGATGGTGCGGCTGTACGACGCCGGCCGGTTCGCGGCGAGATCGTCGAGGGACAGGAAGGTGAACTGCCCGTACGGGTTCGCGACGCTCAACGACGACGTGCGGTCGATGTGCAGCTCCTGCCCGAAGGTGATCGCATGCCGGCTCCGGTGCGGGAGCCAGTGCAGCGCGTTCGTGGCGTGCCAGCTCGACGTCGTGTTGCGCGAGATGCCGCTCGTTCCGCCGCCGAAATCGAGCTGTGCGAGCCCGCTCCGCCCGTCGGAGAAGTCGGCGCCCACGCGCACCTGCCCGTGCGGCAGGAACAGGTACGGATCGGTGGACTGCACGTTCCGCTGGAAGGCGACGTTCACCTCGTCCATCAATCCGGCCACGTACGCGCTCGCCTTCGACGTGATCCCCAGCGAGCTGGCGCGGCTGCGGTTCGCCACCGAGGAGAAGGCGAGCGGAGAGAGGCCGTTCCCGCCGTTGTTCGCCACGCTCCCCTGGAAGGTGGTGGTGAGCGTGCTCGTGGCGGTGGGGAGCCAGTCGAGTCGCGCGAAGCCGCTGAGCTGATCGCTCTCCTCTCCGCCGGGAATGGAGGACATGGTGCGCGGCACGCCGAGTGACTCGAGCGTGCTGCCGAGCACGCCGATGGTGTCGGCGCCGACGCCGAACCGGTCGAGGAGCGCCCGCGTGGGATCATCGAGCGTGGGCGTGCTGTTGCCGGTCCGCTGCACCTGGAACGCGCTGAAGTAGCGCAGCTTCTCGCGCTGGATCGGCCCGCCCACGCTGCCATCCACGGAATACCGGCGCGGGATGGGGCTCAGCGAGGTTGGATCGGCCCACGCGAGGTGCGGGTCGGAGAGCGTGCTGCTGAGCGAGCCCTCGAACTTGTCGCTCCCCTTTCGCGTGATGAGCGAGAGCTGCCCGCCGGCGAAGCCGCCCTGCGTGGCATCGTACGTGGTCGTGTTCATGCGCGCGCCCGCGATGGCACCCCCCGGCAGGAGGCCGCCGCGGGTGCTCACGCCGTCCACCTGCACATCGTTCTGGTCGGCGGCGGCGCCGAGTACCGAGAAGCTGTCCAGCCCCGCGCCGCCGCCCTGCAGGTACGCCACGCCGGGGACGCGCGCCGCGAGCCGCGCCAGGTCCGATGGATCGAGCGAGAAGAGCGCGCCCTGGAGCGCGTTCTGCCCGCTCCCGCCGATCGACGAATCGGCGCCCACCCCGCCCTGCCCCAGCACCTCCACGGTGTCCAGGCTCGTGCGCACGATGCCCATCGCGATCCGCGACTCGAGCACGGGGTCGGCGTCGCCGCCGAGCGGTTTCACGACGCGCACCACCGTGCGCGCGAGGCCGATGGCCCGCACGGCCACCACGTACTGCCCCGTCCCCTCCCCGAACAGCACCACGTACTCGCCGTGATCGTTGGTGTGCGTGGTGCGTGTCTCGCCGCTGCCGAGCGCGGTGACGGTGACCTGTGCCCCCGCCACGGGCTGGCCGTCCGGTCCCACCACGGTGCCGCGCACGATCTCCGAGCTGCCGCCCCCCACCGGGCCGGAGTCCTGCGCGCTCGCCGCGGACGCGAGACACGAGAGCGACGCGAGCACGAGCAGCGCGAGCATCGACCACAGCACTTCCCGTGTGCAGCGACGGCTCACCGCTCGTCCTCCGGAAGGAGCATCACCTGCACGTAGCGCGACAGGTCGAGATATCGCCGCGCCGCCTCGCGCACGTCGGAGGGCGTGATCGTGTCGGCGATCCGGTCATCGTCGCCCAGCCCCTCGAAGTCCCAGCCGCGCTGATCGTAGAGCGCGATGGTCTGCAGCCAGAACGCGTTCGTGCGCGCCGCGGTCTCGCGCTCCCGCCGCGCCGCCTCCCGGAACTTCTCGAGCTCCAGCGCCGTCGGACCGTCGGCCTCGAGCCTCGAGACCTGCGCGAACACCTCGCGCCGGAGCCCATCGATGCGCTCCGGATCGGCGCCGAAGCGCACGGTGAGCCGGTACTCGGGCACCGGCACCGCCTCCTGCTCCGCCGTCACGGACACACCGTACACACCGCCGAGCGTCTCCCGCAGCTCCTCCCACAGGCGCTGCTGCAGCACGTCCGCGAGCGCCCGCAGCAGCACGCGCTCCCGGAGCGACGTCTCCGCGCGGCCATGAAAGACGAGCGCCAGCGCCGCCTTCGGCTCCGTCCCCTTGCGCACCACGCGCACGGTGATCCCCGACGGCGGACGCTCCCCCGTGTCGCGCCACCGGCCCCAGCCCCCGCTGGCCGGCAGTCCGCCCAGGTAGCGCGCCACCAGCGGGCGGATCGAATCGCGGTCGAACGCGCCGACGATCACGAACGTGAACCCCGTCGCATCGGCGAACCGGCTCCGGAAGAAGGCGAGCGACTTCGCGGCATCGAGCGCGCGCACGTACGTGGTGTCGAGCACGCGCACGCGCGGCGAGTGGTCGGCGAGCAGGAGCGCGAGCGTGTCCTCGAACGCCGCCTCCGGGCTCGCGGCGCGGTGCGCGAGCGCCTCGCGGAGCTGCGACTCGTAGTGCCGGAAGACGGCCGAGTCGAGACGCGGCGCGGTGAACTCGAGGTACAGGAGCTGGAACAGCGTCGTCAGGTCCTTCGGCGGCGCTTGCCCCCACACCCCCTCGCCGTACGGCCCGATCGCGCCCCCCACGTGCGCGAGCGTCCCCGAGAGGCGCTTGCGCAGCGCGTCGGCATCGAACGCGCCGAGCCCGCTCTCGCTCACGAGCGGGAGCGCGGTGGCGGCGGGAACGAGCTCGCTGTCCGGCACCGCCGACATCCCGCCGTCGCGGTAGCTCGTGACGAGGATCTGGCCGGGGTCGAAGCTCGTCGGCTGGAGGATCACGCGCACGCCGTTGGAGAGCGTCCAGATGTCGATGCCGAGCGAGTCGAAGTGCATCGCGTACACCACGCGCCCCGGCGCCGGCGGCGAGGCGAGCAGCGGCGCGGCGGTGGCACTGTCCACGTACGGGGGGAGCGCGCGCGGGGGACGCGCCAGCGCCGCGGCGACCGACTCCGGCGTGGGGAGCACGGGCGGGACGCTCGCCGGTCCGGAGACGAGCACGACCAGATTCGAATCGGTCGTCCGCTCCATCGCGATCCGCCGCAGCTCGGCGAGCCCGATCGTGGGGACGATCCGCCGCGCGAGCGTCAGCTCCGTGTCGAGCGACGGCGTGCGGCCGCCGTCGAGGTACTCATCGATGAGCGTCGCGGCGAGCTGCGACGACGGGAGCTCGGCGCGCTGCGTTTCGAGCTGGTCGTAGCGACGCAGCACGGCGGACCGTTCGCGCTCGAGCTCGGCCGCGGTGAAGCCGCCGCGCGCCACGCGCGCCGCCTCGGCGCGCAGCGCGTCGATCGCGCGCGGCACGCCGCGATCGTCCACGCGCGCGGACAGCTCGTGCACGTCCATCGGGCGCACGGGCGTGCCCGAGCTGGCACGCGCCGAGAGAAAGGGCGCGTGCTCCCCGTGCGCCGCCTCGTCGAGGCGGGCACCGAGCAGGTCGTCGTACATCCCCTCGGCGATCGCGCGCCGGAAGTCCCCCTCCGTGCGCACCGCGCGATGGCGTCGCTCCGTCACCAGCGCCACCGTCGTGCTCGTCGCCTCCGGATCCGCGACCACCGACGAGCGCGGCGCGCCGTGCTCCGGCGGTTTGGGAATGGGGCGCGGCAGCGCGTGCGAGGCCGGCGGGATGCCCCCGAACAGCGCGCGCACGCGCGCGGCGACCGCATCCGCATCCACATCGCCGACGATCACCACCGCCATGAGGTTCGGACGGTACCAGTCGTGATAGAAGCGGCGCAACTCGGCGGCCGTGCAGCGCTCCAGCGTGGACACGCGACCGATCGGCTCCCGTCCCACGTAGCGCGAGCCGGCGAGGAGCACCGGGAGCTGCCGGTCGTGGATGCGCGCGCTCGCGCCGCGGCGCAGCCGCCACTCCTCGATCACCACCTTCCGCTCGCGCTCCAGCTCCGCCGAATCGAGCGTGAGGCCGTGCGCCCAGTCGGCGAGGATCTGGAGGCCGCTGGCCAGCACGGGCGTGCTGTCGGTGGGGATCGTGAGGCGGTACACCGTCTCGTCGTACGAGGTGACGGCGTTGATGTCCGCGCCCACGCGCATCCCCGCGCGCTCCAGGTAGTCCCACACCGCGTGCCCGGGAAAGTGCGTGGAGCCGTCGAAGGCCAGGTGCTCGAGCAGGTGCGCGAGCCCGCGCTGGTCGTCGTCCTCGAGCACCGATCCCGCGTGCACCACCAGGCGCAGCTCGGCGCGGTGCGCCGGATAGCCGTTGGGGAGCACGTAGTAGGTGAGCCCGTTCGGGAGGCGCCCGCTGCGGACGGCAGGATTCTCCGGGAGCGGACGGTCGGCCGGAGCCGTCGATGGATTCCCTCCGCGCTGCGCGACGAGCGGGCGGGGGAGCGTGGCGAGTATGGCGATCGCGCCGAGCGCGAGGAGACGCTGGTGCATGGTCGGCGACCTCTAGCGGCAGCCGATGGTGTGCCGTTCCGTCGGGCACGATGCGTCGGGGCGGTGCGGCATGCCAGCGAAACGACGAGTGATTCGGGGTCGGCCAGGGCACGAGGCCCGGTGGAGCGGGGCGACGGCCCGACCGAAGTACGTACTCTGAAGAGACACACACGACGCGCGGAACCCCTACTGGAGGAGCGCGCGTGGAAGGGAATGCCTGACGAGCGCCCGCCCGGTCGAGCACCACGTGCGCATCGACCCGGTGCGCCCCGACGCGCGCCGCCGCAGATTGGACGGGCCACATCCGGTGGCGTGGGACGCGCGACTCCTTTACCGAACCAGCACATGACCGAGATCCGGATCGAAGCGGGACCATTCGTGTTCGAGGCCAGGCTCGAACGGGGCGCGGCGCCCAGGACGTGCGACGCGTTTCTCGGGCGGCTGCCGTTCGAGAGTCGTCTCGTTCACGTGCGCTGGAGCGGGGAAGCCGTGTGGATTCCGCTCGGAGACTACGAGTTCGGCGTCGGCTACGAGAACGCGACGAGCTACCCGGCCCCGGGGCAGATCATCCTGCATCCGGGAGGCATCAGCGAGACGGAGATCCTGCTGGCCTACGGAGGCGTGCGCTTCGCCAGCAAGGTGGGGCAGCTCGCCGGAAATCACTTCATGACCATCGTGTCCGGCCAGGAGAATCTCGCCGCCGTGGGCCGGCTCGCGCTCTGGGAGGGGGCCCAGCGCATACGATTCGAGTCGTCGACACCATAGGGGCGCGGGCGCTCTCGTGCACGTCATGGTCATCCGTCCCGGCCCCACCGTGCGTCACCTGACCGGCGTGGTGCTACTCGGGCTCGTCCTGTCGAGCGCGGCCGCCGCGCAGGGCCATACCGCCCGCGCTCGCTCCAGCGCGCCGATCGTCGACAGGATCGAGATCGACCGCGAGAGCGTGTTCGACTCGTCCGAGACCACGGCGTGGTACGCGAGACTGGCCAACGCGCTGCACGTGACCACGCGCCGGAGCGTCGTCGAGCGCGAGCTCCTCTTTCACGCTGGCGAGCCGTTCGACTCGGCGCGCGTCGCGGAGTCCGCGCGCAACCTCCGCCGGCTGGGGATCTTTCGCGCGGTGCGCGTGGACACGGTCGAGACGGATTCCGGGATCGTCGCCCGTGTCGTGACGCGAGATGCGTGGACGACACGGGCGTACTTCAGTCTCAGCGGCTCCGGCGGCCAGGTGGCGTACGGGCTCGGACTGAAGGAGAGCAACCTGCTCGGCCGCTTCATCCAGCTCAGGGCGACCTACCGCAAGGAGCCCGACCGGAGCACGCTCCAGTTCTCGTACGACCAACCGCGCCTCCTCGCGAGCCGGATCGGGCTCACCACGCTCTACGAGCACCTCTCCGATGGGCGTCACGCCGGCGCATCGCTCTCGTGGCCGTTCTTCTCGCTCTCCTCGACCGGCGCGGCGAGCGTGGGAGGCGAGTGGTTCGATGGACGGGTGCTCAGGTACTTCGGCGGAGAGAGCGTGGCGAGCGACTCCGTGCAGCGGCGCTTCGCGATCGGGCGGCTGGGCGTCGCGCGCGCGCTCCGCGCCGACGAGCGCGGATACCTGCGAGTGGGTCTCGAGGCACAGCTCCGGCGCGAGGACTACGTGCCCGAGTCGTTCACGGGCGTCATACCGCGCACGATCACCGGCGCGGTGGTGCTCTACGCGGAGGCGAGCCGGGCTCGCTTCGCCATCGTGCGGAACTTCAGGAGCCTCAGCCCCGATGAAGACGTGGACCTGAGCTCCACGGTGCGCGTCGGCGTGGGCGTGGCGCCCGCGGCGTGGGGGTACGAGCGCACGGGGGTCGGACCGCAGCTCGCGGCGCACACCGGCGTTCGCTTCCCGGGCGGCTTCGCCATCCTGGATGCCGCGGCCACGTCGCTGTTCGGCTCCGCCGGGCTCGACTCGGGGACGTTCACCGCGGCCGGCACCGCCGTGCTCCAGCCCACGGCGAGGCAGTCCGCCGTCGTGCACCTGGATGTCGGGCGGGAGGTGAACCCGGCCCCCGGCGCCGAGTTCGATCTCGGCCTCGAGCGCGGCCCGCGCGCCTTTCCCGCCCACGCGTTCACCGGTGATCGGTCGTTCTTCACCATGGCCGAGTACCGCTGGATCGCGGTGCCGGACCTCGCCGGCCTGGGAAGCATCGGCCTGGCGGCGTTCGCGGACTACGGTGGGGCGTGGTACGGGGGCTCGCCATGGCGCACCGGGAAGGACTTCGGCGTCGGCCTGCGCCTCGGCTCACACCGGATCTCGTCCGTGCGGAGCGCGGCGCGCATCGACATCGCACGCCGCGTTGGAAACGGGGTGGAACGGGGGAGCTGGGTGCTCGTGGTCGGGTCGGGGTTCCCGTTCGAGGCGCTGCAACCCTGACGGATCGCGCGGCGCTCGGCGGCCCAGCTCACCCCATGCATGGAAGCGCGGTGCGCCTCAGCCCCTCCCCGCCCCCGCCGCGCTCTCCTCCAGGAAGCTTCGCAGATCGTCGTCGCTCACCGCCGGCTCACCGGGCGCCACGTTGTCCAGCTTCCCCGCCTTCATCCACGCCTCCAGCTCTCCCACCAGCTCGAACAGGTGGTCGAAGTCCTCGATGATGAAGAGCAGCGGCTGGTAGCGGTCGATCTCGAACGCCTGGTTGATCACCCACTCGAGCTGGATCGGGTAGCGCTGCACCGTGGGGCTGTCGATCGCGTGCGCGATCTCGCCGTGGCTCGAGAGCAGGCCGGAGCCGTACACCTTCAGCTCTCCCGGCCGCGTGCCGCGCATGATGCCGAACTCCACCGTGAACCAGAAGAAGCGCGCCATGCCGCGGATCATGCTCGTGAGCCGCCGCGTGCGCTCCTGCGGATCGGCGATCTCGCGCGCCAGCACCGCCGCCTGCTCGGCGCACTGCCCGAAGCGCACGAGCGCCTCGGCGAACGCCGGGTCGGTGTGCATCGGGACGTGCCCCGCCACGTCGTGGAAGATGTCCGGCTCCGGCAGGTAGTCGAGCGTCGCGCCGTCGCGGATCGTGATCGTGGTGGGAAACTCCCGGTCCTTCAGGCAGGCGAAGAAGCGGTAGGCGGGGACGTACCCGCTCACCGGACGCGCGCGGAATCCCGTGCGCGGCGCCATGAACTTGTTGATGTCCTCGAGGCGCGGGACCTTCTGCCAGTCGAGCTGCAGGATCTCCACCCCCTGGAGGAAGCGCGGGTTCGCGTAGCGCGCCCACCGCTCCTCCATGCGTCCGCGGAGCGCGCGCCAGGTGGCGTGGTTGGCCTCGGAGTAGAGCTCGTACGGTTGGTGAATGTAGAGCTGGCCATCGGCCTGCGCGCGCTCGATGAACGGCGCCTTGCCGGTGGTCAGCCCCGCTGGTGCGCCGGGGGCGCTCTCCGTGTCTGGTGCGTTGATCATCGGCCCTCACGAGGTGTGACAGTCTCGCTGCGCGGCGGGCGCGGCCCACCCACCGCCTCATCGAAGGTTAGCAGGGGAGCGAGCGCCCTGGAAGCGCGTCCGCGGGGCCCCGTGGCGAGACGCGCCTACGACGCCGGATCAGAGCCGATCGAGCGCGTCGATCGTGCGCTCGTTGCGGACGTTGCCGGTGTTGAGCGTCCCCGAGGGCTCGAAGAGGACCACCTCCACCTCCTCGTCCGCCACCGGCCGGTGCTCCACGCCGCGCGGCACGATGACGAAGTCTCCCGCGGAGAGCTCCACCACGTGGTCGCGGAACTCGAGCCGGAGGCGGCCGCGGTGCACCAGGAACATCTCGTCCTCGTGCTCGTGATGGTGCCAGAAGAACTCTCCCTGGAGCTTCGTGACCTTCACCTGCTGCCCGTTCAGCTCACCGACCACCTTCGGTGACCACTGGTCGTGGAACTGCGCGAACTTCTCGGACAGCGTGACCTTCTGCGGCATGTCGTACTCCCTGTTCCTCGGTTTCAAAGCGATTCAGACTTCCTCGAACCTCTCCACCCGCTACCGTGTCGCGGCACGGAGCTCGTCGTAGATCACGCCCAGGTTTGCCGCGCCGACGTCCGCGCGCTGCGTTGGCAACCCGGGCACGGTGAGCGCGGTCACCTCCGCACGCGAGCGCCCCTCGCGGAGCGCGGACTCGACCGCCGCCCGGAGCCGGTCGAAGTACGCCCGCTGCCCCGCCACGGCCGCACGATCCGTCGCCGGCCCGTGCCCGGGGACGACCACGGCCGCCGATCCGCCTGCGCGCGCGACACGCGCGCACGCCGCGTCGAGCGCATCCAGGCTGCGCTGCCACGCCCAGGTGTTCGCGCCGGCACCGACGTCCACGTACGGGTGCACGCCCACATATACCAGATCGCCCGCGATCACGAGCCGCTCCTCGGGCACGACCAGGAACGCGTCGTTGTCCGTGTGTCCGGGCCCGACGTGGTGCAGCTCCACGGTGAAACGCCCGACCCGCAATTCGCGTTCGCTGTCGAACAGCTCGGTCGGGGCGAAGCGGGCGGCGAGAGCCGCCAGAGACACGGCGGCACCGGGACGACGTGCCGCCTGCGCCTCGCGCACGAGCGCGGCGTACGAGTCGCGGACCGCCGCCGCCGCGGTGACTCGACCGAAGTACGGCGCCCATTCGCGCAGCTCCGCCTCGTGTGATGCGAACGGGTCGCCGCCGGCGTCCGCCGTGTCCGCCGCCTCGGCCAGCGCGCCCGCGGCGCGTGCCACCGTGCGGTCGTGGGCCGCGCACTGCGCCAGCACCGGCACGTCGGCCGTGAACGCGCTATTGCCGAACACGTGGTCGGTGTGGTGGTGCGTGTTGACCACGCACGTGACCGGACGGCCCACCACGTCCTCGGCCTCGCGCCGGAGCGCGGCGCCGTAGCCCAGCTCCTTCGTGTCGACGAGCAGCACGTCGGCGCCGTCGGCGAGCACGACGCTGTTGCCGCCGT
>CAMLEQ010000058.1 GCA_946479015.1 uncultured Gemmatimonadota bacterium
GCGCTCCTCGCCGGCGGCGCCTGCACCGCCGCGATGACATCCCGCGCCCGTTGACGCACCACGGAGTCGGGGCTCTGGAGAAGAGGCTTCAGGTGCGGCAGGGCGCGCGCACCGGCGTGCGCGAGCGACTCCGCCGCCTTCGCCGCGTCCTCCTCGTTCTGGCCGGCGAGCATCTGCGTCCAGATGAACAGCAGCTCGTCCGATGGCGGGCGATGGCGCGGGGCGCGCGCCGCGCGGAGGCGCGGCGCCGCCGCGGCGGCCGGCTGCTGCGCGGCGAGCGGCGCGGCGATGGCGAGAGCGATGGTGGTGAGAATGGCGCGATGCCGCATGAGCAGGATCGGTTGTGATGAATGGACGCTCCGCGCGCACACGCGGGCGGGACCGGAGGGGCGCGGCGGTCGCGCCCTCTCCGGTAATGACGACCATGCGCGCCGGTGGTGATTTCGCCCGGCTCGGCGGCCAGTGAAATCACCTGTTTGCGAGGCGAGGCGCTCGCGGTGCTTGCGTGATTAGAACATGCTAACGAATATGGTGGGGCGAGACGCACTCTGCCGAACCCGCGCATCGCCGTCCGCAGCCGGCTGACATCCCGAAGCAGCTCCCACATCACCGATCCACCGCACGGAGTGGCGACATGCCTTTCGGCTCGGCCAGCACGCGGCGTCGCGGTGCAGCGCGCGCGCGCGCGTGGAGGTGGTGATGACCATGCATGGGCGTCATTCCCACCCCCCCGGCCCGCCAGGATTCGAGCCCGGCGATGACGACGACCGCATCATCTTCCGCCCGCTCGCGGGGAGCCGATTCGCGCTCGAGGTGGACCGCGCGCTCCTCCCGCTCGTGCGCGGCGCGCTGCCGCTCGTCGGCGCCGACTGGTCGGGACCGGCGCATGCATCGCTCTGCGTCGCCGTCTCCCCGCTGCTCCCGGCCGCGCCCCCCGACCCCGCGCCCACGCTGCGCGTCAGCGACGTGGCGGCGTGGGTGGGACACGCCCGCGCCGATCACGTGGTGATCCACGGGGAGGAAGCACGCGTGCACGGCGTGGTCGATCTCGGGGCGCGCCGCGGCACGCTCCGCGTGCGCGATGTCACGCTCGATGGCGCGCCCACCGCCGGGGCGGCGGTCGGCATCGCCGCCGCGCTCCTCCTCGGCCGCCTCGGACACGTGCTCGTGCGTGCGGGAGCGGTGGTGTGCCCCGGCGGTACCGCCTGGCTGCTCACCGGCGGCGCGCGCAGCGGAAAGTCCAGCACCTGCGCCACGCTCATCGCCGCCGGATGGGACTACCTGAGCGACGACCAGGTGGTGCTCTCGCCGGACGAGCACGTGGAAGGGTGGCAGAGCGACTTCCATCTCGATCGTGGATGGGCCCACCGCATCCCCACCGGAGAGCGCGAGCTGCGCGACCCGCTCAAGCTCGGCGCCGGCCGGTGGCGCCGCTCCGCGTCGCTGGGCGGGCTGCTCTTTCCCGCCGTGCGCGCGGAGGAGCGGACGCGTCTCGAGCCGATGGAGCGCTCCGAGGCGTTCGCGGCACTCGTGCGTCAGAGCCCGTGGCTGCTCGCCGATCCACGCGCCGCGCCGGCGCTCGTGACGCTGCTCGAGCACATCACGCACGCGCCCCGCTGGCGCCTCGTCCTCGGCCGCGATGCGTTCGGCTCCCCCGAGCGACTGATGGACGTGCTGCGGGAGCGGTAGCTCCGGGGCGAGGGCGCGCCGCGCGCTGGCAGCCGGGCGCGCGGCGCGTCATCGTTCATCCCGACTCGCGCGTATTCCAGCGGACCCCCGCGCGCATGCGCCCCGCACCGGACCCCTTCCGCCGACCATGCTCCGCTCCCGCTTCGCGGCCGCGCTCGCGACCGCCATCATCGCCGTCGCGCCCTCGCTCGGCGCGCAGAAGAGCTCCCGGCAGCGCGAGGACACCGCGCGCACCATGCGCGGCGACAGCGCCCGCGACGTGCCGCGCCGCCGAGTGGCGCGCCGCGACACCACCGCCGCAGACAGCTCGCGCCCGGCGCCCGCCACCGATGCGCTCGGCCGCTTCCTCGGCGCCGTCTCCTTCCGCAATCTCGGCCCCGCCGCGTACAGCGGACGCGTGACGGCGATCGCCGTCCCCACGCCGATGCACGACACGTGGTACATCGGCGCGGCCGGCGGCGGCGTGTGGAAGACCACCAACGGCGGCATCACCTGGCGGCAGACCGGCGACAGCCTCGGCGTGCAGACCATCGGCGACATCGCCGTCGCGCCCTCGGACTCGAACGTCATCTGGGTGGGCACGGGCGAGCGCAACTCGCTCCGGTCGCAGGCGTGGGGAAACGGCGTTCACGTGTCCTCCGACGGCGGCAAGACATGGCGCCACGCCGGGCTCGCCGACACGCGCGCCATCGGGCGCATCGTCATCGACCCGCACGACGCGAACACGGTGTACGTCGCCGCGCTCGGGCACCTGTGGGGCCCCAACGCGGAGCGCGGCGTCTACCGTACCACCGACGGCGGCCACACGTGGAAGAAGGTGCTGTTCGTGGATGACAGCACCGGCTTCGTGGATCTGGTGATGGATCCGTCGAACTCGAAGGTGCTCTTCGCCTCCTCCTGGCATCGTGTGCGCTGGGGCGGATCGCGCATGGAGGGGGTGGGCGCCGGGAGCGGGATCTGGCGCACCACCGACGGCGGCGCCACGTGGACCAGGCTCACCGACCCGAAGCTCGGCAACGGACTCCCGACGGAGCGCATGGGGCGCATCGGGCTCGCCATCGCCGCGAGCGACCCGAAGGTGGTCTACGCGATGATCCAGGTGGATCGCGGCGTCACCGATCCGCGGCAGGGGCGCTACGGCGGCGTGTTCCGCTCCGCCGATGGCGGCGCCACGTGGACGCAGGTGAACGACCTCCAGGCGATCCCGCACTACTACTACGACGAGATCCGCGTGGATCCGAAGGACGCGAGCCACGTGTACGTGCTCGCGTCGCCGCTGCTGGAGAGCAAGGACGGCGGGAAGACGTTCGCGCCCGACTCGCTGCACCTCGTGCACGTGGACAACCACGCGCTGTGGATCGACCCGTCCGACCCGGCGCACATGATCCTCGGCAACGACGGTGGCGCGTACGTCACCCGCGACCGCGGGAAGGCGTGGGCGCACGTGCTCCTCCCCATCGGGCAGTTCTACACCGTGATCGTGGACAGCTCGGTGACCCCGTACCGGGTGTGCGGCGGGCTCCAGGACAACGGCGTGTGGTGCGGGCCGAGCCAGTCGCGCGACTCGCTCGGCGTCACCGATGCCGACTGGTACAGCGTGAACGGCGGCGACGGGATGTGGGTGCAGGTGCCGTGGAACGATCCGAACACCGTGTACTCCGAGTGGCAGTTCGGCTCCATGTCGCGCCTCGACCTGCGTACCTGGCGGCGCGACGAGATCAAGCCCGTGGCGCTCGATGCGGGGGCTGGGAGCGGCTACGACTTCACGTGGGGGTGGACGGCGCCGATGCTGCTCTCGCAGCACGATCCGTCGGTGCTCTACGTGGGAGCCAACCAGCTCTTCCGGCTGAAGCATCGCGGCGATGACTGGGAGGTGCTCGGCCCGGACATGACGCGCGCCAATCGCGAGCACCCGGCGCCGGAAGGGGGGAACACGTCGTACCACGCGCTCTTCTCGATCGCCGAGAGCCCGCGCAGCGCGAGCATCCTGTGGACCGGGAGCGATGATGGGCTGGTGTGGGTGAGCCGCGACACGGGGAAGACGTGGAGCAACGTGACCGACCGCTTCCCGCGCGGCGCGCCCACGCAGTGCTTCGTGTCCACGATCGTGGCGTCGCGCTTCGCCGACGGCACGGCGTATCTCACGTACGACTGCCACTCGCGCGACGACTACCGCCCGCACGTGTGGAAGACGACGGACTTCGGGAAGACGTGGACGGAGATGAGCGCGGGGCTGCCGGCGGACGGCGGGAGCTACACGATCCTCGAGGATTTCGTGAACCCGCGCCTGCTCTGGGTGGGGACGGAGACCGGCGTCTGGGTGACGGTGGATGGAGGGAAGCGGTGGCGGCGCTTCGGGAAGAACCTGCCGCCGGTGCCGGTGGAGCGGATGGCGATGTCGTACCGGCAGCACGACCTGGTGCTGGGGACGCACGGCCGCGGGGTCTGGATCGCGAACGTGTCGGCGGTGGAGGAGATGTCGGACACGCTGCTCGCCGAACGCGTGCACCTGTTCGACGTGCCGCCGGCGATGCAGTTCCACTACGCGGACACGTACCCGAGCTTCGGGAGCCGTCCCTGGGTGGCCCCGAATCCGCCACGCGGCGCGCGGATCGAGTACTGGCTCGCCGAGGCGCAGCCGGGACCGGTGGACCTGCTCATCACGAGCGCGGCCGGGGACACGGTGAAGAAGATCCACGGCCCCGGGTACGCGGGGCTCCAGTCGGTGACGTGGGATCTCACGCGCGACGAGCCGCGGCCGCGCGAGAAGGGGGGACCGAACTCGCCGGCGGAGCTGAAGCGCGTGCTCCCTGGGGAGTACGTGGTGCGCTTGAGCGTGGGGAAGGCGAAGCTCGAGCGGAAGATCACCGTCACCGACTGGCCGACGGACGGCCTGGTGCGGGTGCGGTGACGGCGAGGGGCCGGGGGCTGGCATCGCCACGAGTGGCGTGAATCCGACACCAGGCGTGGGGAATTGGTGATGGACAGCCGCCACGGTTTTCGTGGCTCTGGCATAAAACTTTAGTAGATAAAGGGTTACGTTCGAGCCACATCGGCTCCAAGCGGGCCCGTCCTTTGCACGTCGTGCCGGCCCGCCGCCTTTCCATCGGGGGCGGCGAGCATGCAGGACGCGCGTCGGGCTTCTCGCGCCCGCGCGCGACGCGATGTCGCGTAGCGGCCGACGCGGGCCGCGTGAGCCTCGACGACGAGGTCGGAGAGAGTGCCTGAGCTGTCCGCACCGATCGTGATCTTCTGGGCCCTGGCGGGTGCCGCCGTGGGCGCGTTGCTCGCCGCCATGGTGGCCCGGTACCAGCACGTGAGGGCGCGGCGCGCGCAGCAGTTGCTCCTCCGTCGCCGCGATGGCGCCATCGACCGCCTCAAGAGCTCGATGGCGGAGCATTCGGCGCGCCTGAAGCGGCAGGAGGATCAGCTCCGCGAGCTGGACTCGATGCGGCGGGATCGCGCGCAGTTCGCCGCCGATCTCGAGCAGGCGCGCCGTGAGCTCTCCGACCTTCGCGCGAACCTGGAGTCCACGCGCAACGCCGCGCGCGAGGCGGAGCTCCGGCTGAACGCGGCGCTCGACGCCGAGCGGCAGGAGGGCGCGGCGCGCCGCGCGGCGAGCGCCGCCGAGCTGGCGGCGGCGCAGGAGAGCGCGCTGAACCTCCGCGCGGAGCTCGCGTCGGCGCGCGAGGCAGCGTCGCGCGCGACGGCGCGGCTGGAGGCGGATCTCGCGACCACGCGCTCGCTCCTCGAGCGCACCGCGATGGAGCTGCACGCCGAGCGCACGGCGGCCACGGAGGCGCGCACGGAGCTGCAGCGGCGGGTGACGGCGCTCGAGGACGACCGGCTGCGCCTGGAGACGGAGCTGTCCACCGAGCGGCGCACGAACGCCGAGAAGCAGTCCACGCTCCGGTCGTTCGTGACGACGCTGCGCGAGCAGTACGCGCTGGCGTGCGCGGAGCGCGATTCCATGAGTGCCGAGGTGGCGACGCTCCGGCGGCGCGCGGACGAGTCGGAGCGGGCGCTGCGCCAGGCGCGCGACGAGTTCTCGCACCGGCTGGACACCGAGCACGAGGAATCGGTGGAGCTGCTCTCGCGCGTGTGGGAGTACGTGCACAACTACCCGCGGCTGCGCGACCGTCCGGTGCACCCGCCGCCGGTGCCGCGCGCCGACCTGCGTCCCACGCCGCCGCCTCCTCCTTCGCGCGGGGCGGGGGAAGGGGTGGGGGCGGGGGCGCCCGAGCCCCGTGCCGGCGGTGGTGCCGGAGCCGCGGGCGCTGTTCCGGGCGCCGCGGGCGCGCCTCCGGTGGAGCGCGAGGTGCGCTCGCCGCGCAACGGGCTCGCCGACGCGGCACGCGCCGAGGACGCCTTCGACATCGAGCGGGCGCTCGCCGAGCCGCCGGTCGCTCAGGCGCAGCCGTCGCCCGCGACACCGCCGCAGGGGGCGGAGCCGGTGCCCACGCCGCCATCGCAGCCCGTGCAGCCTCCGCGCCCGCCGCGCAGCTCCGGCCCGTACTCCACCACCAAGGTGCGACGTCCGGTCTCCGCGATGCGGCGGGATGACGACGTACTGGTGATCTGCGACGACGGCTCGGTGTGGACCAAGCGCCCCACCGGCTGGACGGAGGAGAAGCCGATTCCCGGCTCCGAGGAGGAAGCGGTGCGGCACGAGGACGAGGGGGGGGCCGGGGGGCCCGGGGGGCACACGGGGCGCTGACGGCGTCTTGTGTGCGCGCGCGGCGCGCGTGTATCCTCCAATGGGGCGGCGCCGTCGCCGCCCCGCACTTCCTCTCACATCCAGAACCTCACATGGCTCGATCGAATCCAGCGCTTCGCGAATCCGTCCTCCGGAACGTGCTCGCCGGCACCGCCGCCGAGCGGATGACCATCTCGGGGGCCGTCCTGAAGGCGATCGCGCTCATCGCCCTCACCATCTTCTCCGCGTCGTGGGTCTGGTCGGCGGCCGCCACGAATCCGGCGATCGTCGGCACGGCGGTGATGGTCGGGGCGTTCGGCGGACTGGTCGCCGCCATGGTCACCATCTTCCGCCCGCGCACCGCGCCGTTCACGGCGCCGCTCTACGCGGTGCTCGAGGGGCTCGCGCTCGGCGCGATCTCCGAGATGTACCAGGCCGCGTACCATGGCCTGCCGCTGCAGGCGGTGGGGCTCACCTGCATGGTGGCGCTGGCGATGCTCATCGCCTACCAGACGGGGCTCATCCGTGCCACGCCCACCTTCCGGCGCGTGGTGATCTCGGCCACGATCGGGATCATGCTGTTCTACGTGCTCTCGCTCGTGCTCCAGTTCTTCGGCGTGAACATGCCGATCCTGTACGACGCGAGCCCGCTGGGGATCGGCCTGAGCGTCCTCTTCGCCGGCGTCGCCGCGCTGAACCTCGTGCTCGACTTCGACATCATCGAGCGCGGCGCCCAGATGGGCGCGCCGAAGTACATGGAGTGGTACGGCGCCTTCGCGCTGCTGATGACGCTGGTGTGGCTGTACCTGGAGATCCTGCGGCTGCTGGGGAAGATGCGGCGCTGAGCTCGGGGGCCGGGGGCCGGGGGGCAGGGGGGACTCGGGAACCGGGACTCGGGAATCGGGAGAGGAACGCGACGGGGCGCCGGCAAAGCCGGCGCCCCGTCGCACATCCGCATCCGTGCTGTTGCAGTTCCCCGCCTCCCGCTCCCCGTATCCCGCCGTTCCCCCCCGGCCCCTGGCCCCAGGCCCCCAATCCCTAGCGAGGCGCCAGCACCGCCGGCACCGCCAGCTCCTTCATCATCGCGTTGAACCCCGCCACGTCCCTCGTCTCCACGTTCCGGAGCCGGGCGAGCTGCGCGTCGAGCTGACCCTTCAGCTCCCGGTAGACCGCGTGCTCGGCGGCGGTGGGGGGCGCGTCGGCGCTCTGCACCATGAGGTTCAGCGAGAGCAGCTTGTTGTAGATCACGATCGGGTAGTGCAGGGTGATCTCGTCCGCGTGCGAGTGGACCTCGGCGAGCGCGCCGCGGATGTCCTCGAGCTTCCGCACCACCGAATCGGCGGCGACCGACACGCGCGAGGCGTACGACTGCCCCTTCGTCGCCGCCTTCGCGGCGTCGAGCTGCCCCTGCAGCGCCTCGATGCGCGTCACCGCCGAGGAGGTGGAGTCGATCGCCTCCACCACCTGGCGCGACAGGGCGAGCAGCGCCGCGAAGTCGGCGCCGGACATCCGCACGCGCGGATCTTCCACCACCACGAACTTCCGCTCGAGCGTGGTGCCGCCGGCGGTGAGGCGCGCCGTGTACGTGCCGGGGGGGACGTACGGTCCCTGGAGCGTGCCGGCATCGACGACGATGTCCTTCAGCTTGCGCGCGCGCGGGAACTGGAGGTCCCAGATGAAGCGGTTCGCGCCCACGCGCGTGGGGACCACCGAATCGCTCGGCGCGTACGAGGCGCTGTCGGTGCCCGTCTCGATGCGCTCGCGCTTCCCCTGCGGGGCGAGCGTGTCGCGCGCGGCGGCGTGCGCGGCGCCGTCGCGGCGCGATCCCGCGCTGTCCGCGGCGGCGAGCGCCGGCGGCGCGGCGGTGGTGTCCGCGCTGGTGAAGGTGCGGATCACCGTCCCCGTGCTGTCCAGGAACGCGAGCTCCACGCGCCCCACCGGCTTCCGCGCGAACGAGAAGTCGATGATCGCGCCGTTGGGCGGGTTGTGCCCCGTGAACGGGCGCCGGTAGTCGCCGTGCGGGTAGCGGATCGCGGTGTCCGGGGCGAACAGGTACACCGGCGCGCGGCGCACGGAATCGGCGAGCTGGCGGAGCGGCGTGATGTCGTCGAGTGACCAGAAGGCGCGCCCGTGCGTGGCGGCCAGCAGGTCGCGGCCGTGGATCGCCAGGTCGCGCACCGGGGAACGCGGCAGGTTGAGCTGGAGCGACTGCCAGTGCGCGCCGTCGTCGAAGGAGACGTAGACGCCGCGCTCCGTGCCGGCGTACAGCAGCCCGCGCCGCACGGGGTCCTCTCGAATGGAGCGCGTGTACGCGCCCTCGGGGATCCCGGTGGTGATGCGCGTCCACGTCTTCCCGTAGTCACTCGTGCGGTACAGGTACGGTCGCATGTCATCGAGCTGGTACCGGTTCGCGGCCAGGTACGCCGTGCCCGGATCGAAGTGGGAGGGCTCGATGATGCTCACGCGGGTGAAGCGGCCGAGGTCGCGCGGGGTGACGTTCGTCCACGTGCGGCCGCCGTCGCGCGTGAGGTGCACGAGCCCGTCATCCGAGCCGGCCCACAGCTCCCCCGCCTTCACCGGCGACTCGGCGAGCGCGAACACCGTGGCGTACCACTCGGTGCCCGTCATGTCGTAGGTGACCGGGCCGCCCACGGGGCCCATGGTCGCCGTGTCGTGCAGCGTGAGGTCGGGGCTGATCGCCTGCCAGGTGGCGCCGCCGTCGGTCGTCTTCAGCACCTTCTGCGCGGAGATGTACAGCGTGCGCGGGTCGTGCGGGGAGAAGAGGATCGGGAACGTCCACTGGAAGCGGTACGGGACGTCCTTCGCCGCGATGCCGTCGTAGTTGTTGAGCCACGCGGACACATCCCGCTCGGCCTGCGTGCGGTGGTCGTAGCGCGTGATCGTCCCCATGTACGTGCCGGCGAACACGACGTTCGGGTCGCCCGGCTGCGGGGCGATGTAGCCCGCCTCCCCGCCGCCCACCGACCACCAGTCCTCCTTGCGGATGGCGCCCCAGTCCGAGCGGCTGGGGATGGAGACGGTGGTGTTGTCCTGCTGCGCGCCGTAGAGGCGGTAGGGGAACTGGTCGTCGGTGGCGACGTGGTAGAACTGCGCGGTGGGCTGGTTGTCGATGCTCGACCAGGTCTCGCCACCGTCGAGGCTCACCGTGGCGCCGCCGTCGTTCCCCTCGATCATCCGCTGCGAGTCGTGCGGATCGATCCAGAGCGTGTGGTCGTCGCCGTGCGGCGCGCGCACTTCCTCGAACGTGGCGCCGCCGTCCACGGAGCGCCACGTGTCGAGGTTGAGCACGTACACCGTGTTCTCGTTCTCCGGATCGGCGGTGACGCCGGAGAAATACCAGGGGCGCACCATGAACTTCTGGTCGGCGTTCACGCGCGTCCACGTGCGGCCGCCGTCGTCGGAGCGGAAGATGCCGCCGGCGCTGTCGGCGGCTTCGACGCTCGCCCACAGGCGCGAGGTGCGCGTGGGGGAGACGGCGATGCCGATGCGCCCGATGGTCGTGTCGGGGAGGCCTGGGTTGCGCGTGAGCTCCGTCCACGTGTCGCCGCCGTCGCTGCTCCGGAACAGCCCGGAGCGGCCGCCGCCGGCGGTGAAGCCCCACGGGGAGCGGCGGAAGCGCCACATGGCCGCGTACAGGATGCGCGGGTTCCCCGGATCGAGCGCGATGTCGATCGCGCCGGTGCTGTCATCGAGGAAGAGGACGCGCTGCCAGCTCCGTCCGCCGTCGCGCGAGCGGTACACGCCGCGCGTGGCGTTGGGGCCGAAGGCGTGCCCCATCGCCGCCACGTACACCACGTCGGGGTTGGTCGGATCCACGCGAACGGCGGCGATGTGGCGCGCGTCATCGAGCCCGAGGTGCGTCCACGTCTCCCCGCCATCGGTGGAGCGGTCCATGCCGTCGCCGTAGGTGACGTCCTCGCGGAAGTCGGCCTCGCCGCCCCCCACGTAGATGACGTTGGGATCGGACGGGGCGACGGCGATCGCGCCCACCGATGAGATGTCGGAGACGCCATCGGTGATGTTCGTCCACGAGATCCCCGCGTTGGTGGTCTTCCACACGCCGCCGGCCACCGCGCCGAAGTAGAACACGCCGCGCCGGTCGGGATCGCCGGTCACGGCCACCACGCGGCCGCCGCGGAAGGGGCCGACGAGCCGCCAGCGGAGCCCGCGGAGCGCGGGATCGCTGGCCGGCGCGGTGCGCGTCGTGCTGTCGCGCCGCGCGGTGCGCGACTGGGCGGCGACGAGGGCGGGCAGGACGGCGAGCAGGGTGGCGAGCGTGGTCGTGCGGCGCACGAGGCGTGCGATGGGCATGCGGGAGTCTCCGTGGTTGGCGCCCTGATATACCACGGGGGCGTGGCGTGCGCCACTCTCGCCGGCACGGGTGTTGAAGCGCCGGAACGGCGCGCGCGAGGAGCGGAGATGATGGAACCATCGATGCCGGACGGAGTGCCGGCGAACGTGGCGCTGGCGCGCCTGCTCTACGAGTGCGGGAGCGTGGCGGCGGCGGAGCGCGCGCTGGACGATGCGCTGCACCGTGCCGAGCGCGATGGCGAGCGGGCGCGCGCGGCGCCGCTCGCCGAGATGCGCGCGCTGCTGCGGGCGCACGGCGCGCGGTGCGCGTGGCTCGGCGAGCTGCGCACGACGGGGCTCGACGACGCCGCCGACGCGCCGGAGCGCACGGTGGAGCGGTGTGCCCGGCTCTTCGACTGGGCGGTGTCGCGCAGCGAGGAGGGGAGCGTGGCCGCGTACTCACTCGGCGATCCTGCGCTGCTCGCGGCGGCCACCGGCGAGGTGGTGCGCGTGCTCGATGCCTGGGGGGCGCTCGCCCCGCACCGTGATGTGCTGGAGATCGGCTGCGGCATCGGCCGCCTGCTCCTGGCGCTCGCGCCGCGCGTGCGCGAGGCGCACGGGATCGACATCTCCGAGGGGATGCTCGCCGCTGCGCGCCGCCGCTGCGCCGGCGCGCCGAACGTCCGGCTCTCGCGCTGCTCTGGGCACGACCTGTCGTCGTTCTCCGACGCGCGATTCCACCTGGTGTGCGTGCTCGACAGCTTCCCGTACATCCACCGCGGGGGGCACGCGCTCGTGGAGCGTCATCTCTCGGAGATGACGCGCGTGCTCGCGCCGGGGGGCGACATCGCGGTCTTCAACTGGTCGTACCGCGACGATCCGGCGGCCGACCGCCGCGAGGTCGCGGAGCTCGCCGCCCGCGCGGGGCTGGAGCTGGTGGCGTGCGGCACGCGGCCGTTCACGATGTGGGACGGCGTGGCGTTCCACCTGCGCGCCACTCGGGACCCGGGACTCTGGACTCGCCCCGCCGCCGGTCCCGACTGACTCACGAGCGCGCCGGTCCGCTCCCGCCGGCTCTGCCGGCCGCTTCCACGGACGTGGTGGGATCCGCGCCGAGCCAGGTGACGTCGGCGGTGGGGCCGTACGTGGCCGGCACCGCGCGTCCCATCACGCGCAGATACACGGAGAGCTGCGTGCGGTGATGCGCGGTATGGAGCACGCGCCGCCAGAAGACCCACGCGCGCTCGCGCTCGACGTCGAAGAAGCGGACGCGCTCCAGCCACCACCCCTCGGGGCGCGCCGCGAGCACCGACAGCCGGGGGCGCGCGAGCTCGACGAAGCGCGTGGTGTACGACTGCACCGATGGCACCGGCGGCACCACCGCGGCCGCGCCGGGCTCCGGCGTGCCGAGGAACTCGGCGAAGAATCGTCGCTCGGAGAGGAGCTGGTGCCGCATGATGTCCCCCACCGTGCTCGCGCGCTCGTGCGGGCGGTAGCCCAGATCGCCATCACCGAACTCGCGCCACACGCCGGCGACCTTGTTCGTCTCGCTGGCGTAGGTGTCGATGCAGTGCTGGAGCAGCGGGACCACCGCGCGCGGGATCTCTCCCTCGGGGAGCGCGGTGAAGGGGTACGTCATGGGCATGCGCGATTCCTCCCTCCTGCGCGCCGCGCGGTCCGCGACGCTTCAGCATCTTGGCCGCTGGCGCGCGCCATCGGAAGGGGAGGCGCGGCGCGCGATGCGCCGTCCAATGCTTGCGCGCGGCGCACGACCGCGGCGCGCGATCTGCACCGCAACGGCGCGCTCGGGATCGCGCGGTGACGCGCGCGCGCCGGGATGACCGGCACGTCCGTGGCGCGCGATGCGACCGGTGTCGGCCGTGCTACACGCAGCAGGAGGTTCACATGGCGAACGAGGACTACGGGAGGGGCCGGGATTACGGCTATCGGGGCGGACGCGACTGGGGCTACAACGTCGCGCGCGGAGATTGGTCGGGCGCGGACTACGACCGGGGGATGCAGGGACGCGAAGGGTGGCGCGGTGAGTGGGAAGGTGGGGGACGATACGGCGCTCGCGGTGGATGGAACGAGCCAGGATGGCGGAACGAGCCCGGCTGGCGAGGCGGATGGAACGAGCCGTATTACGGCGGCGAGCTCGGTCGCTCCGGTGCGGGGTACGGCGGCTACTACGGGACTGGCGGGACCGGTGGCTATGGTGGCTACGGCGGGTACGGTGGCTACGGCGGCTACGGGGCAGGCGGATACGGG
>CAMLEQ010000059.1 GCA_946479015.1 uncultured Gemmatimonadota bacterium
CCCGGCACCCAAGCAGCCGGCGCAGCCCTCCCGCCCGATCGCGATCAGCCTCCGCCGCTTCCAGATCACCGGCGCCTCCCTGGCGTTCGACAACCGCCAGGCGAAGGTGAAGGCGTCGCTCACGGGCTACGACCAGTCGCTGAGCGGCGACTTCAGCCAGCGGATGGTGACGATCCGCACGAAGGCGGACGCCGACACCGCGACCGTGACCTTCGCCGGGGTCCCGTACCTCGACCGCGTCGCGATCGCCCTCGATGCGGACGTGCAGGCCGACCTGGCAGGGAAGATCTACACCCTCAAGAGCACGGAGCTGGGCCTCAACGACCTGAAGCTCGCGGTCGCCGGCTCCGCGCGCACCATCGGTGACCGGATCGCCCTCGACCTCTCGTTCAAGGCGCCGAGCACGAACTTCCGAAGCATTCTCTCCCTCGTGCCGGTGATCTACGCGCACGACTTCGACAAGGTGAAGACCGCCGGCACCTTCACCCTGGACGGGCAGGTGCGCGGCCAGTACGGCAAGGCCGCGTTCCCCTCGTTCGCCATCAACGCGAAGGTGAACGACGCCGCGTTCCAGTACGCCGACCTCCCGCTCCCGGCGCGCTCGATCTTCATGGACCTCGCGCTCGGCAATCCCGGCGGGAGCGCCGACAGCACAGTGGTGCGGCTCGACCGCTTCCACGTCGTGCTCGGCCAGAACCCGGTGGACGCGCGCATGGTCATGCGCACCCCCGTCTCCGATCCCGACGTGGATGCGCGCGTATCGGGGAAGGTCGATCTCGCCGACGTCCGCCGCACCATCAAGCTGGAAGGGATCGAGCAGCTCACCGGAACCATCGCCGCGAACGCCGCCGTGCGGACGCGGATGTCGTACGTGAAGCAGAAGCGCTACGACAAGGTGGCCGCGAGCGGCAGCGTCGACGTCACTGGCGTCACCGTGAAGGGGAAGACGCTCCCTCACCCGATGGCGATCCGGCAGGCATCGCTCGCGCTCGCGCCGGAGCGCGCGCAGCTGAAGTCCTTCACCGGCACCGTCGGGAGCAGCGACCTCCAGGCATCCGGCTCGCTCGACAACCTGCTCTCCTTCGTGCTCCAGGGCGACACGCTGCGCGGCACCGCGACGGTGCACAGCAACCGGTTCGACCTCGACGAGTGGCGATCGGGTGGTGAGCTCCAGATCATCCCGGTGCCGCCGAAGATCGACTTCGCGCTCGATGCCACCGTGGGCGAGCTGGACTACGGCAAGCTGAAGATGTCCGACGCGCGCGGCCGCGTGCGCATCAGGGACCAGCGTGCCACGCTGGAGAACTTCCAGATGAACACGCTGGGCGGACAGATCGGCGTCACCGGCTACTACGACACCAGGGACACCACGAAGCCCGCCTTCGACGTCGCCATGACGATGACGAAGGTGGACATCCCCTCCGCCTTCCAGGCGCTCGCCACCGTGCAGGCGTTGGCGCCGGTGGCGAAGTACGCGACGGGGAACGTGAGCACGGATCTGCACGTGAGCGGCGCGCTGGGGAAGAACATGATGCCCCTCTTCCCCGGGCTGAACGGCGACGGCGCCCTCCAGACATCGCAGCTCGCGATCCACGACTTCCCCGCGCTCCAGAAGGTCGCGGACCTGACCAAGCTCCAGTTCCTGAACGACCCCGTGCTCCAGCCGGTGAAGACGAGCTTCCAGATCCGCAACGGCCGCCTGTCCGTGAAGCCGTTCGATGTGAAGGTGGGCGGCGTCACCATGAACGTCGCCGGCTCCAACGGCCTCGATCAGTCGCTCCAGTACACGCTCGCCCTCACCGTCCCGCGATCGCTGCTCGGGAGCGCGGCCAATCAGGCGGTGGCGAGCCTGGCGTCGAAGGCGGGGAAGGCGGGCTTCGACATCGCCGCCGCGCAGGAGATCCCGCTCCGCATCGAGATCGGCGGCACCGTCACGAGCCCCTCGGTCTCCGTCGACGTGGGCAAGGTCACATCCTCCGTGGCCAAGGGCGCGGAGGCGGCCGTCACGAAGAAAGCGTCCGCCGAGGCGGCCCGGCTGGTGCAGGAGGCGGAGCAGCGCGCGGCGGGGATCCGCCAGAGCGCACAATCGCTGGCGGACAAGGTGAAGCAGGAAGGCTACCAGCGGGCGGACTCGCTGCAGGCGAAGGCGGGGAACAATCCCCTGCTCCAGGCGGCGGCGAAGGCGGGAGCCGACAAGATCCGCAAGGAATCCGACGACAAGGCCGCGGCGATCGTGAACACCGCGAACCAGCGCGCGGACAGCGTGGTCTCCGCGGCGAAGGCGCAGGCAGCGAAGCTCCCACCGGAACAGTGAGGCGCGTCTGATGATCTGGCTCCCCCGCTCCGCGCGACGCTGCGCGGGCGCCCTGCTCCTCCCCACGCTCCTCCTCGCCTCCGCTTCCTGCCACCCGCACCCCGCTCGCATAGCGCCGCCGGCTCCCGCCGGCGGCGCGGCGAGCGTGATCCGCATCAATCAGCTCGGCTACCTCCCCGACGGTCGCAAGGTGGCCGTGCTCTGTGCACTCGCGCCGAGCAGCATCGACCGGTTCGCCGTGCTCGACGACTCGGGGCGCCGCGTGCTCGGGCCACGCCCCGCGGTGCGTAGCGGCGCGTTCGGCCCGTGCGTCGAGACATGGCGGCTCGACTTCTCCGCGCTCTCTCGGGAAGGGCGCTACCGTGTGGTCGCCGGCTCCGACACCTCGCGCCCCTTCCGCATCGCGCGCGACGCGTACGCCGGGGCGGCGGACACGCTGCTCTACTACATGCGAGAGCAGCGCTCCGGCTTCAATCCGTTCTTCCGCGACTCCGTGCACACGCACGACGGGATCATCGTCGACGACTCCGCGCTGGCCGGACAGTTCATCGATGTGAGCGGCGGCTGGGCCGACGCGTCGGACTACCTCCAGTACGTCACGACGTCCGCCACCGCCACCTTCCAGCTCCTGCTGGCGTATCGCGATCACCCTGCCGCGTTCGCCGACGACTTCGGCGCCGATGGACTTCCCGGCGCGAACGGCATCCCCGACGTGCTCGACGAGGCGCGCCACGGCCTCGAGTGGCTCGCGCGCATGTACCCGGGTGGCGATCGGCTGTACAACCAGATCGCCGACGATCGCGACCACAGCTTCTGGAAGCTCCCGCCCACCGACACCGTGGACTACGGGTGGGGAAAGGGCGGTCCGCGCCCCGTCTACCCGTGCACCGGCCGACCGCAGGGACTCTTCGATGCGAAGAACCGCTCGACCGGGCTCGCGTCCACCGCCGGGAAGTTCGCCTCGGCGATGGCGCTCGGCGCGATGCTCCTCCACGATCGCGATTCCTCGTTCGCGCGCATGCTCGGGGAGAGAGCGCGCGCCGCGTACGCGCTCGGCGCCGCGCACCCCGGCGTCTGCCAGACCGCGCCCGCGCGCGCGCCGTACTTCTACGAGGAGGAGAACTGGACGGACGACATGGAGCTCGCCGCCGCCGAGCTGTACGCCCTCACCGCCGACGCGCGCTACCTGCACGATGCGGTGGCCTACGCCGAGCGCGAGCCCGTGACGCCGTGGATGGGCGCCGACACCGCGCGGCACTACGAGTGGTACCCCTTCTACGATGCCGGCCACTACGAGATCTGGCGCGCGGCGGACGGTCCGACGAAGGAGCGGATGGCCGCCTACTATCGTCGCGGCCTCGAGGCGGTGGCGCGCCGCGCGCACAACGGCTTTCGCGTGGGCATCCCGTTCATCTGGTGCTCGAACGACCTGATGGTCTCCTTTGCCACACAGGCCCACCTCTACCGCGAGATGACCGGGGACACACGATTCGAGGAGTACGAGAGCGCCGCGCTCGACTGGCTCTTCGGCGTGAACCCCTGGGGCGTGTCGATGGTGATCGGCCTGCCGCACGACGGAGTGTTCGCTCGCGATCCGCACTCCATCGTGGCTCACGAGCTCGGCGCGGAGCTCACCGGCGGCCTGCTGGACGGTCCCGTGTACCAGTCGATCTACCACAACCTGCGCGCGATCCGTCTGCTCCACGATGACGAGTACGCGCCGTTCAACACCGGATTCATCGTCTACCACGATGACCTCGGCGACTACTCCACGAACGAGCCGATCATGGACGGGACGGCGAACCTCGCGTATCTGCTGTCGGCGCTCGCGAGATAGCACGAGGTCGT
Source organism: uncultured Gemmatimonadota bacterium (assembly GCA_946479015.1). The sequence goes on from CAMLEQ010000059.1 coordinate 4,163, forward strand.
CAGGCCACCCACGCCTGCACGTCGAGGTACTCGGCCGCGATCACGGTGGTGCCGTCGGTGGCGAGGTTGTGCTGCTGGAACAACCGGGTGAGCTCCTGGCGGAGTCGGCTCCTTCCGTCGGGGTCGCACGCGCGAAGCGTCATCACCGTCGGTCCGTAGTTGGTCGTGAACAGCTCGGTCACCGCCGCCGGAGGAAAGGGGAAGCGCAGCTCCAGCGTTCGCCGCGTGCAGGCGAGCCACGCGACGCCGCCGCCGAAGCGGCCGCGAACCACCTCCTCTTCCCCCCAGCCGAGCGGACTCGGGATCCCCGCCGGCGCCGGCACCTCCGCCGTGTGCGCGCGCAGCATCTGCCCCACGAAGCCGTCGGGGGTCCAGTTCGCCATCGCCACGCGGCCGCCCGAGCGCGTCACCCGGAGGAGCTCCCTCGCGACACGCGCCGGGCGATAGGCGAACATGGCGCCGAACATCGTCACCGTGGTCTCGAACTGGCCGTCGGCGTACGGCAGCGCCTCGGCGTCGCCGACCTCGAAGGCGACGTCCACGCCGGCATCGCGCGCCTCGTGCCGCGCCTCGGCGATCAGGTTCGGGGAGATGTCGATCCCGGTGACGCTGGCGCCGGTGTGCGCCGCGGGGATCGCGAGGTTGCCGGTGCCGCACGCCACATCGAGCACCGTTTCGCCCCGACGGAGCGACAGCCGCGCGATGAACTCCTCGGCGCCCGGCGCGTAGCTGCGCGCGATGGGCAGGAAGTCGCCGGCGGTCCAGACCGAGCGGGCGCGGGCGGTGAGCGCGTCCTCGGACCAGGCGGGAAGCTCGCCGTGGGTGCCGGGACGCTCGACGCGGGGAATGCTCTGGGACGACATGGTGATCTCTCCGTGAACGAGTCAGCACGCGCCGTCGCGGCGCGCGAGACTGATAGTGCGGAGAGCCGGCGATTACACCAATGACCGAACGTCCCGACTTCCTGCTCCAGCGTACCGACGCGTTTCGCGCCACGCTCCGGGAGCCGCTCCCGTCGCCTTCTTGAACGCGCGGCTGAAGGCGGCCTCGGAGTCGTAGCCCACCTGCGCGGCGATCGCGGCGACTTTCACGCCGCTCTGGAGCAGGAGGCTGGCCGCGACCTGCATGCGCCACCGCGTGAGGTACTGCATCGGCGGCTCTCCCACCAGCTCCGTGAACCGCTTGGCGAGGATGGTGCGCGATGAAGTGGAGGCGCGCGCCAGCTCCGCGAGCGTCCAGGGGTGCCCCGGCCGGGCATGGAGCAGCATCAGTGCGCAGCCCACGAGCTCGTCGCGGAGCCCCGCCAGCCAGCCCGTCCGCCCTGGAGGCAGCTCCTCCAGGTAGCGGCGAAGCACCTCGATGAACATCAGCTCGCCCAATCGCGTGAGCACCCCCTCGGCGCCCGCCCTGCCGAGGCGCGACTCCTCGGTGAGCTGACGCGCGAAGCCGTCGAGCCACGCGTTCGACAACCCACGCAGGTGCATCCGGCGCGGCAGCGACGCGAGCAGCGGGTTGAATGGCCGCCGGTCGCAGCCGAGAAAGCCGCAGACGAACGACGTGGCCCGTGGCCCCTGGGCGCCGAGCAAGACCGTGTGCGAGTAGCGCGCGGGCGCGCTGGTGTGCACGTGCGGGCCAGGGAGGATGTGCGGTCCGCTCGACATCACGTGCGCGTCGCCGTGGGGAAAGACGATCGCGTCCCCCGCCGCGAGCTCCACCTGCTCCTCGCCCACCAGCCCACCGAAGCAGCGTCCATCGGTGACCACGTGGTACGAGATCAGGTGCTCCGCCTCCGGCATGATGCGGGGCGACAGCTCCCGCGCGGGCACGGCGTCGATTCTCCACGGCTCCGCCGCCTCGACCGCGTAGAAGTACGCGCCGTCGAGGCGGACCACCCGCAGCAGATCGGAGAGCGCGTCCATCGTGGATGGAATACTATGGCCGTGCCTGCGGCGCGCCACTCCGGCGGGCGGCGGCGTGGCTCGACGAGCTGATCACTCGTGCGCGCCGCCGCTGTGGTGATCTCGCCGCTGGAACGCCATGAACTCGTGGATGGCCGCCAGCGCCGCCGGGTCGTGCGTCACCATGCGCACCTCCGCGCCGCGCGGCAGGTCCTTGACCGAGTAGTGAATCAGCCGGCGCCGCTCGATCATCACTCGCGTACCTGGCACCTCGCGCATGTGCACGAACATCGGCGTGCTGAAGTCCCCGGCGGCGAACGCGGCCGCGATCCCGCGCATGTGCGCGCGGATCCGAGCGACCCCCGCCGAGTCGGTACTGTCGCGCTGCAGCTCGATGCGCCCGCCGTCGGGGAGCGCGTCGAAGCGGTGGGTGGAGGTGTACTGGTCGACCCCCATCGCCTTCTTCCCCCGCTGCTGGAGCGCGGCGAAGCCCGTGTCGGCGGGCGCGGAGGTGGGAGTGCCCTGGGCGCGCGCGGCGCTGGCGAGCGGCAGGGCAAACACGATCGTCCAGACCGCATAATGGCGCACTATCGACATGGTGAACCCTCAACAGGAATTACGACACGATGCGATTGCCGGTCGCGTGAATGATAACGGATTCGCGGAACCGCCGGAGGTGACACCGTCGGCGACGCCGCGGCCGCACGCCGGCATCCACTGGCCTCGCCTGGCGCCAACCGCCACACGAGTGAATATTCGGCGCAACTCGTCAGGCTCCCATCCCTCTCTCCTCCGCACGCGCGCGCCGCCGGCCCACCCTCTCGCATCCACCATGGACACGCTCTGGCAGGACGTTCGGCAGGCGCGCCGCACCCTGGCGCGCGCTCGAGGATTCGTGCTCCTCGCCGTGCTGACGCTCGCGATCGGCATCGGCGCGGTCTCGGCGATCTACAGCGTCGTCGACGCGATTCTCGTGCGTCCCCTCCCGTTCGCCGATGCGGCGCGCCTCGTGGTGCTCGACGGCACCTACACGCCATCCCCAGCAAGCGCCCCAAAGCTGGCACTCGACGTCACCGACTGGCAGGCGATGCACGGGACCTTCGACACGGCGGCCGTCATCATGGCGGGCGCCGTGAATCTGTCGGCCGACGTGCGCGCCATGCGCATCGACGCGGCTCGGACGACCCCGAACCTTTTCCGGGTGCTGGGCGTGCAGCCGGCGCGTGGGCGCGGGTTCACGAGCGACGAGGGAGAACCCGGCCACGCCGGGACAGTGATCGTGAGCGACGGCCTCTGGCACCGGCAGTTCGGCGGAGCTCCCGACATCATCGGGCGGACGGTGACGCTCGACGAACGGCAGTTCGTGATCGTGGGCGTCATGCCCCAGGGCTTCGGCTTCCCGGGGAACACCGACGTCTGGCTCCCGCTCGTGCTCCGGTCCGAGCGGGCGGCTCCGCCTCTCTTCCTTGGACGCATGACGGTGCTCGCGCGGCTCGCTCCAGGCATCACGCTCGCGCGGGCGCGCGCGGCCGTCGATCATGCGGAGCGTGCGTTCTCCCACGCGCACGGCACGCCGTCGAAATTCGGCGGCGTCCAGGTGCTGGATCTGCGCACGACGCTCGTGGGCAATGTGCGAGCGAAGCTTCGGATTCTCATCGGCGCCTCCGCGCTCATGCTGCTCCTCGCCTGCGCCAACGTGGCCGGCCTGCTGCTGGCCCGCGCCGAGGCACGCCAGCACGAGGTCGCTGTCCGTGCGGCGATCGGGGCGACGCCGACCCGGTTGGTGCGCCAGCTCGCCGTGGAAGGGGGGCTGCTCGCGTTGGCGGGCACCATCGGTGGGCTGCTCCTGGCGTGGGCGCTCCGCCCACTGCTGGTTTCCCTCGTTCCTGAAGGGCTTGCGGGGCTCGCCCCGATCGGCCTCAACGCACGCGTCCTCGGCTGCACGCTTGCAGCGGCGATCGTGAGCACGCTCGTGTTCTGCCTCACGCCCGCGCTGGTGCTCGCACGCGCGGACGTCCACCTCATCCTCAAGGCGAGCGGTGCGCGCGGGGCCACGCGCGTCGGCCGGCTCTGGCAACGACTCCTCGTGGGGCAGATCGGGGTGACCGTCGTGGTGCTCGTGGCCGCGGGACTCCTGCTCGAGAGCCTGTGGCGCCTCGAGCACGCGGACCCGGGCTTCGCCAGGGAGGGCGTGTTGACCGTCAACGTCGCGCTGCCGAGCGCGACCTACCCGACGAGAGCCCGGCGCGCGGCCTACTATCGTGACGTCGTGGCACGACTGGAGGGCCTGCCCGGCGTGACGGCGGCGGGGGTGGTGAATAGCCTCCCCTTGGAGCGCCGCACATGGGAATTCGCCTACACCGCCATGGGGCGCGCGCCGCTCCCCGAGGGCGCGGAGCCTCCGATGGCCGAGTACCTGGTCGCCTCCCCGGGCTACTTCTCGGCGATGCGCGTGCCCGTGGTGGCCGGCAGGGCGATCACCGGAGCGGACGTGGCGAGCCGCCGCGCCGTGATGTTGGTGGACGAAGTCTTCGCCCGCCAGTTCGGCGCGGTGCACGATGCGATCGGCCAGCGCATCCGAATGCCATGGGACAGCACCTACGAGATCGTCGGAGTGGTCCGCACGGTGCGCGACGGATCGCTCGACGGTACGAAGGAACCGGCCGGGGGGCAGTTGTATCTTCCCGCGTACGCCGACCCGGCCAGCGCCATGACGGTCGTGGTGCGGGGCCCCGTCGAGAGTCAGCGTTTCGTCGAGAACGTCGGCGTGGCCATCCGCGGCGTGGATCCGTCTGTGCCGCCGTACGCCATCCGGACGATGGAGCAGGTCGTCTCCCAGTCGATAGCGCCGATCCGCACGACGACGCTGCTCGTCGCCCTGGCCGCGGCCATCGGGCTCGCACTGGCGCTCGTTGGGGTCTTCGGCCTGATGGCCGCGAGCGTGGCGCGTCGGACGCGCGAGATCGGCATTCGAGTGGCGCTCGGCGCGAGCGGAGGAAGGATCTGCCGGCTCGTGTTCGAGGACGCACTGCTCATGGCGATTAGCGGAACTGCGCTCGGCCTGCTCGGGGCATGGGCCGCTTCGAAGCTGATCGCGCACGTCCTGTACGCGGTGCAGAGCTCCGACCCGGTCATCTACCTCGTCGTCCCCCTCTGCGTCGCCGTCACGACCATCGTGGCCACGCTGGTGCCCGTGTACCGGGCGATGCGCGTCGATCCTACGACGGCGTTGCGAAGCGAGTAGTTTGGGATGATCGGTGCGGTCCGGCACTCCGGGACGCTCTCGATGTGCCGCGACCTCGACCCACTCCTCCTGCTGGACGGGGACCCACCGGGGGCCGTTTCGGGGCTTTCCCGTGACGGGCAAGGCGGTCTCGAACCCCGGCGCCGGCTTCTTCCGGCTCGAGGGCGGCAAGATCGTCGCGGGCGTGCTCGACACGGACCGACTCGGGTTCCTCGAGCAGATCGGCGTGGTCCCTGAGGGTGTGGGCCTCGGTCCGCGCCCATCTGCCCTGTCGCGGCCGTGAGCCACCGCTGCTCTCAACGGCGGGCAACCTGAGGAGACCGCAGCCGCGGCGCGGGTCTACGACCACGAGCGCTATCACTCCTGCACTGCCCCGCTCCAATCGGAGCGGGGCGGTGACCGGAAGCAGTCCGACCGGACGCCCGATTCTCCGAGTCTCCGGAGATTTCGGCTCGACTCGATCAGCGCCCGCCACTCAACATCGCTTCCAGCCGTGCCTTCGCCGCCGGCCACTCGTCGTCGAGAATGCTGTAGTAGACGGTGTCCCGCCACGATCCATCGCTGCTGTACATGTGGCGCCGCAGCGTCCCCTCCTCCACCCCGCCGATCCGCCGGATCGCCGCGCGGCTCCGCTCGTTGAGCCGCCCCGCCTTGAGCTCCACCCGCACGCAGCCCCAACTCTCGAAGGCGTGGCGAAGCATGAGGTACTTCGCCTCGGTGTTCGCCCCCGTGCGCTGCCAGGGCAGGCCGACGAACGTCCAGCCGATCTCCACTCGCCGGTCGCGCGTCGAGATGTTGCCGAAGCGCGTGCTGCCGATCGCCCGGCCTGTCGCGACGTCGCGTGTCGTGAACGGGACGGCCACGCCGCGCTCCCGATCCGCCAGCGCCGGCGCCAGGTAGTCGCGGAGCGCATCGCGCGAGTGGAGCTTCGCTGCTGTCCACTGCCACAGCTCCGGCGCCCGCGCGACCTCCCACAGCTCGTCGACGTGCTCGAGCTCGAGCGGCTCGAGCCGCACCTGGCGCCCCTCGAGCGTGCACGGTCCGACGAGCATCGGGGGCGCCGCGGCGGCGGGCGTGGCGGTGTCCGCGGTGGCCGCCGGCGTCGTCGAGGTCGAACGGGTCATCGGGTGCGTCCTTCCATGGTTGTCGTGGAGAGACTGGGGAATGCCATCAGCTGGCGCGGCGCTGTGGATCCGTTCGAGCGCGAGATGCGGGCGCGTCGAAGGAGTCGCCGCGACCCTCTCGCTCGCGTTCCGACGCGAGCTCCACTTTCGTCACATCCGGTTGGAAGAATAACGCGATCGTCCAATCCAGCGCGATGCGAAGCCGCCGATCCCAGCGGGGCATCTGGAACAGGTAGTAAGTCCGGCGCAGCCACCACGCGGCGAACCCGGTCACCCTGAGCCCCCGCAGCTGGGCACCGGCGCGCCGGTGGCCGAACGCCGCCATCGTGCCGAGCGTGCGGTGAACGAAGGGACGCGGCGCTCGCCCCTCCTTCACCGCATGGATGTTCCAGGCCACCGCGCGCGCCTCGCGCAGCGCGTGCTGCGCGAGCGCCGGATAGGGCCGCCCATCGGGATCCGGGATCGCAGCGCAATCTCCGATCGCCCACACGTCGGGGTGGCTGATGCTGCGCATCGTGGCATCGGTCACGACGCGCCCGCGACGGTCATGCTCGACCGGTATGCTCCTGGCGACGGCGCTCGGGACCACCCCCGCGGCGAGGACGATCGTGTCCGCCTCGATCGCCGCCCCGTTCGACCACACCCGTCCCGGCTCGATGGCGCGCACCGCGGTCGCGGTGTGCAGCTCGACCCCGCGCGCCCGCAGCACGCGCTCGGCGTACTGGCCGAGCTCGGGTGTGGACTCCGGGAGCAGCCGGTCGCCCGCCTCGAAGAGGTGGAATCGCAGCTCCGTGCGCCGGATCCGCGGATAGTACCGCAGGATGTCGTCCGCGAAGGCCGTGAGCTCGCCGAGCAGCTCCGCGCCCACCAGCCCTCCCCCGATGACGACGAAGGAGAGAAGTCGCCGGCGACGACCGGCATCGCTCTCGACGTCCGCGCGCTCGAAACGCTCGATCAGGTGGTTCCGGAGCAGGAGCGCATCCGCCGGTGTCTTGAAAGTGAGCGCGTGCTCCGATCCGGCGATCAAGTTGGTGTTGGTCGTCGAGCCGAGCGCCACGACGAGCTGGTCGTACGCCAGCTCGTGGACGCTCCCCTCCACCGCCACTGCCCGCACGACGCGCCGCTCCACATCCACCCGCTCGACCGTTGCCTCGACGAAGCGGGTGCGCGTGAGGCACGGACGGATCGGCTGGGCGCAGTGGCGCAGCTCGAGCACGCCGGAGCAGGCCTCGAACAGCAGCGGCGTCAGATGGACGAAGTTGTCGCGGCTGACGAGGACGATCTCCACGTCCGGGCGTGCGCGGAAGCGCCGCTCGAGCTCCCGCGCCGCGGTGACACCGGCGATGCCGCCCCCGAGCACCACCACGCGGGTGCGAGTGGGCAGCAACCGCACGCTTCTCACATCAGGTGACATTGCCTTGTCGGTCATGGTCATCTCCCGGCGGTCCACGAGTTCGAAGCTCCGGTCGCACGCGCCCGGGTCTGGATCGGCGGGCGACGCTCGGCGCTTCAGATCAGAGAGACGGAAGACAGTTTTCGGTGTGACAGGTCGCCCTCACGGTCCGACGGCGCCAGCACGGTGACTCCGGCACGGCGGCCATCCATGACGCCGGTCGCTCCGGTCACGCGGGCGAGGGGCAGAAGCGCCGCACGCTTGACGTGTTTGACTGGTAAGCGTACACTTACGGTAAGTCTTTGCTGACCTCTTCGCCGCCGCTGCCGGGAGAGCCGCCATGCCCACGACCACGTCCAGTCGCGTCGCACCCCTCGCCACGATCTTCGCCCTCAACGACTCGTTCGTGCACGCGGCGCTGGGGCGGCCGGGGACTGCCGGCCTGCCCTTCGCCAACACCCTCGCGGACGAGCTGGCGTTCTTCGCGATGCACGACTCGTATCACGTCGGACAGATGGCGTACATTCGGAAGGGGCTCGGACAGCCCGGCCTCGCGGGGTGACCGCGTCGCGACGGAGCGCCTGGCCGCCGGCGCCCGTGACGAGATCGCCCGGCGAGGCGCCAGACACCGTACGCGAACGCAGCACGCAGGAGAGTGGAGCGCACAATGTCCCACGCCGATCAGGTGCTCGACGCCCTCGGGGATCCGACACGCCGCACCATCCTGAGGCGGCTGCGCGGCCGCGCCCGCTCCGTCCGCGAGATCGCGGATGGGATGAGCGTGAGCCGGCCGGCGGTGTCGCAGCATCTCAAGGTGCTCAAGGGCGCGCGACTGGTGACGGACCGCGCCGAGGGGGCGCGCCGCCTCTACGCGATCGACGCGAGGGGGATCGAGGCGTTGCGCGCTTGGCTGGACGGATTCTGGGATGACGCGCTCGGCGCCTTCAAGGACGCGGCGGAGCGCGAGGCAACCATGGGGAGAAAGCGATGACCGAGCAGACGCGGACCGGCAACGACGATCCGAACAGCGTGCGCAAGGTGATGAACGTTCAGGCGCCGCTCTCGGTGGCCTGGCGCGTGTTCACCGAGCGGATGGGAACGTGGTGGCCCCTGGCGCACTACAAGATCGGCGG
>CAMLEQ010000060.1 GCA_946479015.1 uncultured Gemmatimonadota bacterium
TGACGGGGCGCGTCTCTCCCTGCGCGTTCACCGTGGCCTGGTGCACCGCCTCGCGCCCGAGCCGCGCCATCTCGTCCGGGCTCCAGACGGGACTCGACGCGAACCCCCAGTAGCCGTTCACCAGTGCCCGTACCCCGGCGACCATGCTTTCGGAGTCGCGGACATCCGTGGGTTGACCGGTGAAGAAGCGCGTGCAGGTGTGCGAGAGGCGCACGTCCGTGTACGACGCCCCGGCGCTGCGCGCCGCGTCCACGCCGCGCAACGCGAGGGTTTTGAGGCGCGGGTCCTCCACCGGCGGCACCGGCTCGGGACGTGCCCCGAGCTGCGCGAGGAGCGGGCGCGGGAGGGCGGCGAGCGCAGCCGCCCCCACCGCCGCGCGCGCCCCCGTCTTCAGGGCTTCACGGCGATTGATTGGCATCCAGCAGATTTGGCGAAAGGAGAGGGAGGATGAGCGGGGCGCGGGCGGGGCGCCCGCGAACCCTTCACGGCATCGTGAACGGCACGACGATGATGTGTCCCGTCACACCGAGCGGCTCGAGGTGGAACACGTACGTCCCCGGCGTGGTGAACTGCCGGCCGCGCGTGTTCTCGAAGGGGTTGCCGGGCGGCCCCCAGGTGACGGTGTCGGTGCTCATGAAGTTCGGGATGTTCCCCGCACCACAGAACCCGCTGCCGAACGCCGAGCACACCACGTCGGCGGCCCCGGCGCTCGCCGGGTCGTCGAACGTCACCCGCACCGAGTCGGCCGTCAGGTTGTCGAAGAACACGTAGCCGCCGGCACGGATCGTCGGCGTCAGCGACTCGACCTGCGGCGGCCCACCGTTCGCGGCGGGGCGCACGATGACGTCGTGGACGTACGCCGCGGTGATGGTGAAGCGCGCCGTGTCGACCATGGTGGCCCCGTAGATGGTCGCGCGCATCACGATCCGCGCCGTCCCGGGCTGTTCCCGAAGGCGGACGACGGGAATCTGCGGGAGGTAGGGGGAGAGAAGCGCGAGGTCCGGGTCGAGCGACTCGTACTCCACCGGCACCCACGGCATGGGGTTGCCCTGCGCATCCAGGATGCGCGGCGTCACTCTCGCGATCGGGAACTGGTGCGTGGCGAAGGCAACGAGTACGCCGCCGTTGCCGGGGTCCGGGGGGGTGATCGACCACACCGCGTCCTGTGGCGTGAGCGGCTCGATGGAGAACGTCGCGAGCGCCGGCGGAGCGGTGACGTCCGCCGTCACCGCGACGGTAGCCGTGTCCGCGTGGCGGATGTTGCCATCGGCCCGAACCTCGGCGATCACCGTCGCGCTCCCGGCGGCGCGTGCCTGGAGCTCGCCGGCCGGCGTCACCCACACCACCGTCGTGTCGCTCGAGGTGAACGTCGGCGCCGGCAGGCCGGACATCGGCGCGCCCGTGCCATCGCGCGGCGTGGCCGTGAGCTGGAGCGTGTCGTACGGCGCGAGCGTGGAGAGCGTGATCGCGCGCTGGTCGAGCGTGAGCGACAGGAACAGCCGGGCCGCATCGGTGATCGGCTTGTACGACGCGACTGGCTCGAGCCCGCCGCACCCCGCGATGACCAACGCCAGCAACACCCCGCGACGGGCCATGCGGCACGTCCGTGCCTCGAGGGACGGTCGGTTCAGTTTCTCGTGGACTCGCATGCCGATTCTCCTCTCAGGCGCCGCGCGAGATGCAGCCGGTGAACTGCGGGTTGGCGATGCGTTCCTTGTCCGGGATGGGCACGTTGATGTCGGTGCCGTAGCTCATGCCGGTGACGGGATACGCCCCCGTGGGATAGACCTGGTTCGGGCTGCGCCCGTAGTACTTCACGAGCCGCCGGTGGTCCGCCTGCCGATGCCCGGTGAGGTAGAGCCAGAACGCGCGCTCGCGGAACAGCAGGTCGACGCGCGCGTTGGCGTCCCCCGGATCGGCGAGCGGCGCGAGCCCCGGCGTGTGGCCGGTGCCCGCGTGCCAGAGCGTATCGGTCCGCGCCGCGTCGTTCGGATCGGGCTGCGTGTCGAAGGTGCCGTCGGTCCGGAGCGCGTTCAGCGTCGCGAGCCAGCCGGCGTCGCCGGCCTGGAGCTGCGCCTCGGCCTCGATCAGCCGTGCTTCCACCCCGCTCGCCAGCACGATCGCGCCGCTGCCGTCCGGCGGGTACTCGTCTGGCTGATAGACCGCCATTCCGGTCCGGGTCGTGAACACCTTCGTCGACGGAGTGCGCGGATCGCGGCTGCTCCGGTAATCGAGCCCGGTGAGCCCCTCCCCGTCCGCGGCCGAGAGGTTCGGGAAGTTCGGCTGGACGTAGGCGAAGGTCTCCTCGTCGGGGTTCGCGCTCGCGTGATAACGGATCGCATACGACCACCCGTCAGGCACGTCGGCGACGGCGGCCGCCGCCCCCGCGACGTCACCCTGGTCGAGCAGCACCCGCGCGCGCGCCATGTCCTCGAGGGTGACGAAGTCCGCGCTGTCGCCAACGAGCGTCGCCGCCGTATCCAGCAGCGCGAGCGCGTGGGCGTAGACCTCGGCGGTACTGGATCCAGGCCGGAGCGTGTAGTCGCCGGCATAGTCGAGGGTGCTGAGCGGGATCCCCGAGCAGAAGAGCTCCGCCAGGAAGGTCTCCGTGTACGCCTCGAGCAGGTACGCGTGCCCGCGCAGCGCGCGCTGCTCGGGCGCGTAGGTGGCGAGAAGTCCGATCGCCTGCGAGGCCTGCCCGCGCACCGCCTGGAGCTTCGAGTAGACCCCCAGGCTGCCGCTCGTGTTTTGCGATTGCCCCTCGGGCATCGTGCGCGCGTCGATCGGGCGGAGTAATCCGCTGACGTCCTGGAGCTCGTCGGTGAGCACGCCGCCCGCCGAGACGAAGGAAACGTTGTCGAAGTTGCCGCCGAAGGCGTCGCGGAACTTGCTGACCAGTCCGTGATACACGGCCACCGCTCCCGCCGGCGTCTCGGTGATCCCCGGATCGGTCACCGTCGGGGGCAGCTCGTCGCTCTTGAGGATGGAGTCCAGCGAGCACGCCGCGACCAGCAGCGTCAGACCGGCCACGCCGGCGAGCCGGCCGAGGTGGGGCATCTTCCGGGCGCCGCGCCGGTGCGCGGGGCGCCGCGGGGCGTCGATCGACTGCGGAGCTCTCGTCATCGTCCTCGCTCGCTCGTTCGGCATTCTCGACATTCTCGGCATCAGTAGGACGCATTCACGCGGAACTGCCACGTGCGCGGCTGCGGCAACACGCCCGTGTCCAGCACCCCGTTGCCAGTGGCGTAGGCGTTCACGTTCGGATCGAGGCCGCGGTAGTTCGTGTGCAGCCCGAGGTTCGTCCCCAACAGCGAGAGGCTCAGCGCATCTGCGCCCATCCGCTGCGCCAGCCGGCGCGGCACGTTGTACGAGACCGCGAGACTGTTGAAGCGCAGCGTGTTGACGGTCTGGATCCAGGAGTAGCCGTAGCTGTCCACGATGCCGATCTGCTCGGCGAGCGGCGCGCTCGGGTCGTTCCAGCCACGCGTGAACGGCGCGAGGCGCTGCCCCACGTCGTTCCGCTGCGTCATCCCGTCCTGGTACTGGAAGTCCGCGCTCACCGAGAGCGCGCCGCGGAAGAGGGAGAGCGTGGTGCCGAGGGTGGCGGTGTAGTTCGGGAGCGTGCCGCCGACGAACACCAACGTGTCGCCGTAGAGCACCTCCGAGGCCTCGAGCACGCCGTCGCCGTTGCCATCCGCGTAGCCGAGAATCGGCCGCGTCCACCGGCCGTCCAGCGGGTACCCCGGCACGACGCGCACCTGGTCGTACTCACCCGTCTGAGCCAGGTTGAACGGCTCCACGCCAGGCCCGAGCTTCACGACGACGTTCCGGTCCTGACTGAAGGAGAGGTTCACACCCCAGGTGACCGGGTCGGTGCGGACGAGCTGCGCCTCCACGCTCGCCTCGAACCCGGTGTTGCGCACCACGCCGATGTTCTCGAGGGTGGACACGCCGTCGCCGTACACCGACGGCGGGAGCGGGACGTCGAGCAACGCGTCGGTGGTCGTCCGTCGGTAGCCGGTGAGTCTCAGGCTCACCCGGCTCTCGAAGACCTCGGCGTCGAAGCCCCCCTCGAGCTCGGCCGTGCGCTCCGGGCGCAGCTTGGAGTTCCCGATCGAGTCCAGCACTTCCGCATCCACGGTCTGCCCGTTGATCCACACCGGCGTCCGGGCACCGTACAGCCGCAGCCGGTCCACCGGCCCCGGCTGGCGTCCCGACTGCCCGTAGGCCAGCCGCAGTTGCATGCTGTTGATCACGTTCTTGAACGGGAAGAACGGCTCGTCGGAGATGAGGTAGGACGCACTGATCTTGGGGAAGCGGGGGAGCGAGGCGCGCGTGCCGTAGGCGCTGCCGCCGTCGAGGCGCAGCCCGGTCTTGATCCAGAGGCGTTTGCCGGCGAGCTGCGGCTCGATGTACCAACCGAACGTCGCTTGGTCGGCGCGGGTCTGGGTCAGGGCGGTGATCGTCGAGGCGTGGTCGGGCGACTCCGTCCCCTCCGCGAGGCCGCTGACGCTGCCCTGCATGTCATTCACGCTCTCGCTGTGGTACTGGACCCCCGTGGCGAGCCGGAGGCGGAAGCCGGCGAAGAGCGGCGCGATGGCCGTCGTGCCCACGTTGACCGTGCTCGAGACCGACGTGCCGTGCCCCAGCCCGAGAGTCCCGACGGAATCGTAGACCTCGCCGAAGCCGCGCGGGACCAGGATCTCGTCGGAGCGCTGGTCGAGGTTCAACCCGCCGTCCGCCGTCACCGTGAACCACGAGAGCGGCCGCCAGCTCAGCGACACGGCATTCGTGAAGGACGTCGCCACGTCGGTCGCGCGCTGGTGATAGTTCCGGAGCGGCTCGGTGACCGGCTGGACCTGCCAGAGAGCCACACTTCCGGTCCCCTGGTAATAGGTTCCCGTGCTCCGGTCGAGGTACGTGCTCATGAGCGTGCCGAGCTGCTGCTCCAGATCCGAGCGCTGCTGCGACGTGCGCGAGAGCCCCGCCGAGAGCGACACGTCCGCCTTCGGTCCGAGCCGCGCCGTGAGCCGGCTGTCCGCCTGCCACTGCGTGAGCTGCTCCGGGCGCTGCATCCAGTCCGGGGGATCGCGCCCCAGCTCGGCGCGATAGCGCGCCATCTCGTAGTCGGGCAGGCGCACCAGCCCCATGTCGTCGCGATAGTTCCCCGTGACGCTGTACGTGAGCGCGTCGCTCCCGCCGGAGACGCCGAGGTTGACCCCCGTGTGGCTCCCGTGGTCCAGCACCGTGAGGTTCGGATCACTCAGGAGTTGGAACGTCGAGGTGCTGTCCGCCTGGCAGGCGGCGCCTTCCTCGCTGCCCCCTACCAGATTGTTGACGGGGCAGAAGAGCGGCGCATTCTCCGCGTACTGGTGCCCCCAGCGCACCATCAGGTCGGGATACTTCCCCGCCATCTCCGTCATCCCGCGCTCCATCCCCACCGTCCACCGCGGCGGCCCGGCACGCCCCTTCTTGGTCGTGATCACGATCACGCCGTTCGCCGCGTCCGGCCCGTACATCGTCGCGGCCGAGGGCCCTTTCACCACCTCGATCGTCTCGATGGTGTGCGGGTCGATGTAGTCCAGCGGCGAGGGGGTGGCAAAGTTCGCCTGCCCCATGTTCGTCCCCGCGAGGTTCCCCCCCCGGGTGTTCGACTGCTCGGAGTAGACGCGCACGCCGTCGACGACGATGATCGGGTCGTTGTTCAGCCGCGGGCTGCTCACGCCGCGGATGCGGATGCGCGCCGGATCCCCCGGCGCGCCGCTCGTGCGCTGCACCACCATCCCCGGCACGCGCCCGTCGAGCAGGTCGGTGACGCTCGCCACGGGCTGCGTGCGCACGATCGAGTCGGCGTTGAGCACCGTGATGTCGTTGCCGAGCTCGAGGCGCCGCTGTTGTCCGGTGGCCGTCGTCACCACCTCCTGGAGCCGCGCCATCCCCATCTGGAGCGCGAAGTCGACGCGCACGCGCTGGCTGTCGGCGACGGCCACCTCGCGCTCCGCCGGCTGGTAGCCGAGCATGCGGACGACCACGGTCACCACACCGGCGGTAACGTGCTGGATCCCGTAGTAGCCGCTGTCATTGGTGGCCGCCTGCTCGGCGGTGCCGCGCACGCTGACCACCGCCCCGGCGAGCGGCCGCGCCCGCACCGAATCCACCACGCGCCCCCAGATGAGGCTCGTCGCGGCCGGGACGCTCGACGCGGTCTTGCGTGGGTCCTTGCCGTCCGCGTCCCTGACGATCATCACCGTACCTGTGGGGCGCACCACCACTCGCGCTCCGGTCCCCTTCAGCACCTGCTCGAGCGCCTCGCGCGCCGTGATGTCGCTCCGCCGCACGGTGACGCGCCTGCCGAGCGGCACCACGCGCGGCGTGTAGGTGAGCCCGAGCTGTGCCTGGCGATCGATCTCCTGCAACACCGAGTCGAGCGGCGCATCGTGCAGGTCGAGCGACACCCGGCGCTCGAGCGGCGCCACCGTGCCCTGCGCGGCGGCGGCCGCGCGCACCGGGGGCGGCGCGGCGTTGGCATCCTGCGCCCACAGCGCCCCGCTCGCGCCGATGAGGAACGCGATGATGAAGAGAGCGAATCGGAGAGGGAGAGCCCGCATGAGCGGTGGGGTTGGAGGGAGGTCCAGCAGCGGCGGCGTGGCGATCCGGATCATCGGGCCCCCTGGATCGGCAGGAAGACGACGTGCGCCCCCTGCCGCGTGTAGCGCACGTCGAGCGACTGCGCGATGTCGCCGAGGATCCCGTCGAGCGAGGCGTTCCGATACGCGCCGGTGACCGGCACCGACGCGAGTGAGCTGTCGGCGAGGGTGATGTCGATGTCGTACCACCGCTCGAGCTCGCGCACCACGCGCGCGAGCGGCGCGTGATCGAAGCGGAGCTGCGCCTGGCGCCACGCGAGGTAGCGGTCGACGTCGACGTCCGACGTGACGCTCACGAGGCTCGACCGGTCGAGGCGGCCGAGCTGTCGCGCGCGGAGCGCGACGCCGCGCCCGGCGCCCCCCTGCGCCGCGCTCGCGCGCAACGCCACCGAGCCCTCCGCGACCACCACCGTCGCGCCCGAGTCCTCGGGGTACGCGCGGACGAGGAACGCCGTGCCGATGTCCTCGGCCAGCGCGCGCCCGGCGTGCACGCGGAAGGGAACCTTGTCGTCGTGCGCGACCTGGAAGAACGCCTCTCCCTCGAGGATCACGTCGCGCGAGCGCGCGCCGTAGCCGACGGGGACGCGAAGGCGGCTGTCGACGTTGAGGACGATGTGCGTCCCGTCGGCGAGGCCGATCTCGGCGCGCTGCCCCTTGGCCGTCGCGTACACGCGCATCGGGCCGTCGAGCGCCGCGAGCGTCGCGTCGGCGCGCAGCCCGGCGGCCACGCGGTGCCAGAGGACGCCGCTCGCCACCGCGAGCAGCGCGGCCGCGGCGAGCGCGACGACGAGCCGCCTGCGCGTTGCGTGCCGCGCGCGCGGCGCGGGGAGCCGTCGCAGCGGCGGCCCCATCGGTCGCGCCGCGCTCGGCGCCGCCTCGATGCGATGCTGCACCACCGCCCACGCCGCGCGCGCGTCGAAGCGGTCGCCGCCAGCCGCGTCGTCATGCACCGGCACCGACGCCTCCCACACGCGCCGCGCGCGGTCGACCTGTTCGGCGCGCGCCGGATCGTCCGCGAGCCAACGCTCCAGGCGCGTCAGCTCGTCGGGCGTGCAAGCGCCGCCGAAGTATCGATCGAGGAGGTCCCACATCGAGTCGTGCGTCATCCGAGGTTCACGGTGCGGAGTGGCGTTGCGTGTATGGCGGCCCGGTGACAAGCGGGGACCGCCCGACCCCTACAGCCAGTCGGCCAGCTTCCACTGGAGCGCCTTCAAGGCCTTGCCGATCTGGATCTCGACCGTCTTCGGCGCGGTCCCCATCACGCGCGCGATCTCCGCGTAGCCGAGCCCGTGGTAGCGCCGGAGGACGTACGCCTCGCGGCAGCGCGGGGGCAGCTCGTCGATCGCGCGCGAGATGGCGGCTGCGAGCTCGGAGGACGCCAGCTCGTCCTCGGGCGTGGGGAGCGAGCCGTGGAGCGCCGCGCCCGGATTCGGCTGCTCGCGCGCGCGGTCGCGCCACCCGCGCTCCAGGCGCTCGCGATTGATGCGATTGAGCGCGTGATTGCGAACCGCGGCGGTGAGGTAGCCCCCGATCGAACTCGAGACGTCCCACTGCTCGCGCTGCTGCCAGACGCGGAACATGACGTCCTGGACCAGCTCCTCGGCGGCGCCGTCGGAGCCCGTCATGCGAGCCGCGATGACGCAGAGCCGCTTGTAGTGCTGGAGGAAGACTTCCTGGAACGCCGACTCGTCCCCCGCGCGGATGCGGGGGACGAGATCCTGGTCCGGCGTGAGGGGGAGCGGGTCGGTCATGGGCGAGACCGGGTGCCGTGATCGGCGCCGCGCGACCGGGTGGACGCGTGGCGGGCGACCGGGAGCGGTTTCCCTCGGGAGCTGCGAGTGGACGTGCCGGGATGACGTGGCCCGCCATGACAAGCGAGGCGGGCGGGACCCCTACGGGGGTGGTGCGGAAGGTTGGAGAAATTCGGCGCCGACGCGCGGG
This sequence comes from uncultured Gemmatimonadota bacterium, assembly GCA_946479015.1. The sequence continues at coordinate 8,589 of CAMLEQ010000060.1, forward strand.
AGCGCAACTCGGCGTGTGGCCGGCGGGGCGGAGGGCGGGCCACGGAGTCGCGCACTGCTACCGCGACGGCCGCCCCGAAAATGAAAAGGGCGCCCGGCGATGCCGGGCGCCCGTCGCGTGGTGCGGAAAAGACCCCTCCTCAGAGGGTGTCCGAATTCCCGTGATTCCCTTCCGGGCGACGCTCGAGCTCCTCGGGGTCCTTCAGGTCGTTGAAGTATCCCCACGTCCAGCCGATCACCGGAATGGTGAAGAAGAACCACCACGTCATCGCGCCGTAGAGCGGCATCCCCGGGAACGACACCTCGTACGAGAGCTTGGTGCCGTTGTACGTGATGAAGAGGAACACGAAGAGCGCGATCGACAGAAGCCAGCAGATCGCCAGCAGCACCCCGTGCCTGCGACGTTGAGCCATTGCGAGAAGCCTCGTGCGATGAATGAAGAAGCGGCCGGCGCGCCCGCTGCGCGCACCGCGAGGGAAGATATCCGGAGCATCGCCCCCGGGCCAGTGTTCCCTCCCCTCGCCGGTCCTCCGCCGCAAGCGCCGCGCCGCGGAGCGCCGCCATTGCGAAGCGGGCGGCGCGCGGCGAACATGGTCCCGCCCGCGCCCGCGACGCGCACCCGCATTCGCACCCGCACCCCGAGGCCACGTGACCTACGCCCACCACTGGGACCGCCCGGCGAGACTGGACGACGACCGCTGGGCCCGAATCCGTAACGACATCGCCCTCGCGCTCCAGCTCTTCCAGGTCACCGTGCGTGAGCCCGTCTGGCGCGAGGCTGGAGTGGAGCCGGTGTCGCTCTGCGGCCCCGACGGCACGGGGGAGCCGGTGGTGGCGCGCGAGCGGATCGCCTTCAACGGAGACGCCTCGCGCAACGGCGCCGGCGAGCCCTTCGACTTCCCGCGCGACGCCACCGGCGACGGCGGCACCGGCCGCGTCCACGCCTCCTGCGACACCGCGCTCCTCCCCTACGACATCTGCGTCTGCACCGCGCTCCTCATCGCGAAGTTCCATCTCGAGGACGCTTTCATCCTCCGCACCGACGGAGCGGTGGACGAGCTGGGATGGCCGGTGGCGAGGGAAGTGGCGGGGACGGTATTGGGGATCAGGGGGGAGCTCAGGAATTCGGAGAGGACGGGGATCGAGTGGGGCGTAGGAAGTGGTCGCTAGACCACCATGAAACGCGTGTGGCGTGTAGAAGGCGGTCGTAGGCGAGAGGAGTGAGGGAGAGCGCGTGTAGGGCCGGATGTAGAGAGAGTCCACCTACACACGAACCTACACGCGCAGTACCTACCTCCTCATTCCGTCAGTTCCCCACACGCCACACGCGTTTCATGGTTTTCTAGCGACCAGGTCCGCCCCTTCCCACCTCCTACCATCTCCAGCCCTCATCCACTCGACAAAGCACCACCCCGCCGCCACCAGATACGCCACCCCTGCCGGAATCCACATGATCATCCCCGCGAGCTGCTGATCCTCGAGCGGGGTGAGTCCCCACGCCAGCGCCGCGGTCTCCTGTACCGGGTACCACGGCGTCCGCGCGAACGCGAGGATGGCGCCGAGCGCCGCGCTCTGCATGCCGGCAGCGGTCACGTACAGGACCGCGGCACCCCACCCCAACCGTCGCCGCCCGACGGGGTGCAGCACCACCCACCAGAACAGCACGGCCGTGCCGAGGAAGCTCGCGTGCTCGAGCGCATGCACCACATCGCTCTCGAGCGCGGCCTGATACGGGAGCGGAAGGTGCCAGAGCCAGAGCGCCGCCACGTGCGCTCCCCACACCACCATCGGCTCCCCCGCGGCGTGCGCGACGGCGCGGAGCGCGCGTGAGCGCTTCCACCACCGCCCCATCGTGCGCCGCGCGCCGGCGGGGAACGCCCAGAGCGCGGGGAGGAGCGGGGCGCCGAGCACGAGCAGCGGCGCCGCCACGACGATGAGCACGAGGTGCTGCACCATGTGCGCGGCGAAGAGCGCATCCCCCGCCGCGTCGAGCGGGGAGAGGAGCGCGGCGGCCACCGCCGCGAGCCCGGAGCCCCAGCACCACCGCCGCCAGCGTGGCACGCCGCGCCGCCCGCCGGCGTGCGCGCGCAGCCGGCGCGCCCCCACGGCGTACACGGCCGCACCGGCCGCAAGCGCGACGATGGTCACCGGCTCGAAGCGCCACGTCCGCCAGAGGTCGTGCGGCGCCGCTGGGAGCCCGGCGTGCAGGAGCATCGGCGCGATCAGCATGCGTCGCGCCCGCTCCTCACGGGAGATCGCTCGCGCGTCGTTGCCATCGGCCCGCCCCTCTGCATATTCCGTTCGGACCTCAATGCACCCGGAATTCTTCCCGACTCCCGCAATCCATGGCGACCAACAACACGCGGCGCGCGAGCGCGAAGCATGCCACGCGTGACCCCAAGGAGCTGACGACGGCCCTCGACGGCATCCGCCGCATCGTGCAGGCGCTGCGCATCTCGGCGCGCGCCGCCGAGCGGCGGCTCGGGATCAGCGGCGCGCAGCTCTTCGTGCTGCACACGCTCGCCGAGGCGCCGGCGGACTCGCTCAACGACCTCGCCGCGCGCACCTTCACCCACCAGAGCTCCGTGTCCGTGGTGGTGGAGCGGCTCGTGAAGCGGAAGCTCGTCTCGCGCACGCGCTCCACCACCGACGCCCGCCGGGTGGTGCTCGAGCTCACCCCCGCCGGCCGGCAACTGCTCCGTACCTCTCCGGAGGTGGCACAGATCCGCCTGATCGGCGCGCTGCGCGCGCTCCCCATCCGCGACTGTCGCTATCTCTCGCGCATCCTCCACGGGATCGTGCGCGACATGGGGATGAACGACATCCCGACCATGCTCTTCGAGGAGCAGCACCACGGGAAGGCGGGGTCCGCGTCGCGGACCACCGCGACGCGCACCACCGCGACGCGGGCCGCGGCGACGCGGACCGCCGCACGCTCCGCGTCACGGCCGCGTCAGGCCCGCGCCCGCGCGGAGGGGCGCAAGACGAAGTAGACCTCCCGCGAACCGGCGCCGCGCTGGAGCGCGCGGCGTGCTACGGTCGCGGGTGGCGCCGCGACTTCGCGCTCGTGTCGCGCGGGAGCGCCGGAGTCTCCGCCGCGCTCCCGGTGTCGTGCCCGCGGCCGAGCGAGTCGCCGGAGATCCCCGGCCGCCCCGTCCGCCCCGCCACTCCCGATCCGCTGTCGGGGACGTTGGGGGTCGCCGAGAGATCGGGGTGCCCCTGCCCCGATGGTGATGCCCCCTGCCCGGTGTCGGTCGGGTTCGCCTTTCCGCCGCCCTTCGGGCTGCACGCCCCCACCGCGGCCGCGGCGGCGAGCGCGACGACCGCGACGCGCCAGGAGGCGCGCCGCGGCGCTGCGTTGTACATCCGTGTCATGATCTCACCAGCGAACCCCGGTCACGACTGGAGCCGGTGGTCCTTGATGTCCTTCGCGCTGTTCAGGTGCGACTGCACCTTCGGCAGCGCCTGCTGCATCAGGTTCTTCAGTTGCGCGTTCTGCGTCTTCCCGATCAGATCGTTCAGCTTGTCCGCCACCTTCTGGTGGTCGTCGATCTGCTTCTCGATGTAATCCTCGTCGAAGTCCTTCCCGGCCTTCTTCCCGCCGAGGTCCTTCAGCTCGTCCTGGCTGCGGCTGGCGACATCCTTCACGTCGCCCTGTGTGGCGGTCGCCGGGTTGATGTTCAGCTTCTTCGCGAGCGCGTCACCCTCGTGCAGCATCTTGGTGTGATCGGTGACCATGCGCCGCGCGAACGACTTCACGGCGGGGTTGGTCGCTTTCTTCTCGGCGAGCTTCCCCTCGTCGATCTCCCCCTGGTTGGCCGCGGAGAGGTACGCGACGATGTCGGCGTCCGTCCAGCCGGCCATCTTCGTCGTGTCCGCCGCCACCGCGCCGCCGGACGCGGAAGTGTCGAGCGGCGTGGGGTTCGCGGCCGCCGCGCCCGTGGCGGTGGTGTCGCCGCGGGACGCCATCCGATTGTTGGACTTGTTGCACGCGCCCAGCGTGGCACACACCGCCACCGCCATCGCCACGCTCGCGTATCTCGAAACGTTCGTGTGCATAGCTCCTCCGGGTAAGGTGCGCGCTCGCCCCCTTGGCGCGCGCGACCGTCTCCGCAGGTAAGGCAAGAACCGTACGGATTCGGCGAGGGGGCGCGGAGAATCGCGGTGGAGGCGAGCCCGGCAGGACTCCGCGCGGGCTCCTCGGCCGTGGCGAGTTCCGCTCGGGCTCCTCGGCCGGGGCGAGTTCCGCTCGGGCTCCTCGACCGTGGCGAGTTCCGCTCGGGCTCCTCGACCGTGGCGGCGCTCGGGCGCTCTGGTTGGG
>CAMLEQ010000061.1 GCA_946479015.1 uncultured Gemmatimonadota bacterium
GCGCCCGCGGGAGGCTGGGCGCGCGAGCACGCGCAGCCGCCGCGCGGCGGAGCGTGCCGGCGTGGCGCGCGGGCGCCGCTCGCGCCGCGCCACCGCGAGCACGAGCGCGGGGAGCGGGGCGAGCACGAGCACCCACCAGAACGGCCGCTCCCGGTACGGCGGCGGCGGCAGCGCGCCGCGGTACATCGTCCGCACCCCGAGGCGCCGCTGTGGCGCGGCGTCGCCGGAGTCGGGCGCCGCCGCCGCCGCGAGCGCACCGGGCGCCACGGAGATCGCCATCGGCGCGGAGAGGGCCACGTCGTAACGCCGCTGCACCGGGTCGAAGTAGGGGTAGCGCAGCGCCGGGAGCGTGAGGCGCCCCGCGCGCGTCGGCGTGAGCACCCAGTCGAACTCCTTCGTCCCCCGGATGTCGAGCGAGTCGGAGTCGAGCGCGACGCGCTCCCCCGCCGGCACCACCGACGCCCACGCCACATCGAGGCGCGGTCGCGGCAGCAGCTTCACGTTCCCCCGCCCGCGCACGGCGACGGTGAGGAGCACGGGATCGCCCACGCGCGTGCCGCTGGTGTCGAAGCGCGCGCGCATGGACAGCGTGCCCACCGCGCCGTTCCAGTCGGCGGGGCGCGTGGCCAGGGGCGGGTCGAGCACCACCACCACCGCGCTGTCGCTGTGCACCTCGTAGCTCTCCTCGCGACTGAAGAACGAGTACGAGAGCGGCATCGCGTACACCAGCCGCGCGGGCGGGATGACGAGACGTCCCGCCGCCAGCGGAAAGACCGCCCGCTGGTAGACGTGCGCCTCGTAGCGGCGCCCGCCGACGGCGCGCGTGGGGAATCCAGCGAGCGGCGCGGGGGGATCGTACGCCATCATCCCACGCATCTCGGGCGCGATGGCCTCCATGCGCCGGAGCCGGTCGCGGACGCTGCCGTCGAGGAACACGCCCAGCTCGTAGAGCGTCTGCTGCCCGACGTACACCGTGTCCGGCGACACGAGCACGCGGAAGTTCACCGCCTGCGTGCTGTCGAGCCGCGCACGCGTGACGATCGCCGGTGTGCGCTGACTCCCTCCGCCACTGCCGCCACTCCCACCCCCGGCGCCTCCGCTCTGCGGCAGTGCGAGCTGCGCGGCGAGAACGAGCAGCGCCGCGATCACCAGTCCTTCCCTCCCGGCGGACGCGTGGGCTGGTTCTCGTGCTGCTGCTTCGCCTGCACGTCCTTCTCCTCGCGCTCGGCGCTGTTCAGGATCGCCTCCGCCTGCCTCTGGTCGAGTCCGGCGTTCGGCTGCGACGAAGGCTGCGGCGCGGTGGCCGGGTTCCGCTGCTGCGGCTGGTTGGCGCCGCCGCCTCCACCACCCCCGCCGCCCCCGCCGCTGGAGCGCTTCTTCTGCCGGTTCGCGAGCTCGTAGTTCCACTTCGCGTCGTGCTCGGCCGGGTGCAGGCGGAGCGCCCGCTTGTAGGCTTCCACCGCCGAGGAGTACGCCTGCTCCGCATCGGAGCCCTTGGCGGCGCGCCCCTGTTGCAGGTAGACGAGCCCCAGGTTGAACAGCGCGCGATAGCGCAGGTCGGCGTCCTTGGCGGTCTGCACGGCGCGCTCGAGCGCGACGATCGCATCCTCGGACTCCCCGGCCGCCATCAGCGCGGTGCCGAGGTTGTACTCGAGCCGCGGCGAGTCGTTGCCATCGCGGATCGCGCGCTGGTACGCGGCGGCCGCCTCCTTGTACTGCGCCGCGCGGAAGAGCCGGTCCCCTTCCTCCCCCTCGTCGGCGCGCGCGGCGCGTGGAATGGCGAGCGCGAGCAGGAGCAGCGCCGCGGCGGCGGTGGACGCGGCCGCGGGAGCGGCGCGCCGCCGGCCGCGTCGCTCGGCGAGCGCGGTGTCGAGCAGCGCGAGAAGCACGGCGGGGATGAGGAAGAGCTGGAAGCGCGGCTTCCGGTCGCGCCCCGCCTGCGCGGCCCGCGCCTGACGACGCAGCGTGGAGAGCGCGGCACGCACGCGCGCCGCCTTGTCGGTGGCGCTCGCGGGGACGAAGGTTCCGCCACCGGCGCTCGCCGCGGCCTGGAGCATCTCGGGCGTGTAATGCGTCACGACGACCTCCCCGTTCTCGTCGCGCTTGGGCGCGACGCTCGCTCCCGTGCGCACCGGGATCGTGGATCCGGCGACGGTGCCGAAGCCCACGGTGACCACGGTGATGCCGGACTCGGCGGCGTGCTTGGCCGCCGCCACCACGTCCTCCTGCGGCTCGAACGCCTCGCCATCGCTCATCACCACCAGCGCGCGATCGCTCCCCGTCTGCGTGGAGAGGAGGAGATCGGTACCCTGCCGGATCGCGCGGGCCAGCGAGCTCCCCGCCTGCCCCACCACCGACGGATCGAGGTTGTCGAGGAAGAGCGAGAGCGCCCCGCGATCCACGGTGAGCGGCGTCAGGATGTAGCTGCGTCCAGCGAAGGCCACGAGGCCGAACCGGTCGTTCCCCGACATCGCCAGCAGACGGCGTGCCTCCTCCTTCATCTTCTCAAGACGATTCGGACGCTCGTCCGTCGCGAGCATCGAGAGGGAGGCGTCCATGGCGAGCACCATGTCGATGCCGCTCCCCCGTTCGACGTTCCGCTCCACCCCCCAGCGCGGTCCGGCGAAGGCGATGCCGGCGCAGGCGGCCGCGAGACCCAGCAGGATCGCGCGGCGCCACGGGGCGTGCGTGGCGGCGGGGGGGATGAGGCGGTCGACCACGGGATCGGCGCCCAGCCGGTGCAGCCGGCGCGCGCGCCGCCGGTGGGCGCCGAGGAGGAGGAAAACCACGAGCGCCGCCAGCACCGGCGCCGCGAGGAGCGCCCACGGATGATCCACGTACGGGATCACGGGAGCGGCCCCCGCCAGGCGAGCAGCATCACCTCGAGCGCGAGCGCGAGGAGCGCGACCGCGAGTGGCCAGCGGAACTCCTCCGTGTAGCGCACGTACGTGCGCGTGTGCACGGGTTCGCGCTCGAGCTGGTCGATCTGCTCGTAGATCCGCTGCAGCGCCGCCGCGTCCACGGCGCGGAAGTAGCGCCCCCCGGTGGTGCGCGCCACATCGCGCAGCAACGCCTCGTCGATCTCCACCGGGCGGTACTCGTAGCGCAGGCCCATCAGACCGCGTCCCACCGGCACCGGTGCCATCCCCTGCGTGCCCGCGCCGATCGTGTAGATCTTCACGCCGAACGCGGCCGCGGCCTGCGCCGCGGTGCGCGGATCGATCGCGCCGCGGTTGTTCTCGCCGTCGGTGAGGAGGATGATCACCCGCGATTTCCCCGGCGCATCGCGCAGCCGGTTGGCGGCGGTGGCGATCGCGGTACCGATGGCGGTGCCGTCCTCGAGCTGCCCCGCCTGCAGGTTGTCCACCGCGGCCAGGAGCACCGGGTAGTCCACCGTGAGCGGCACCTGCGTGAGCGCCTCGCCGGCGAAGGCGACGAGGCCGATGCGATCGCTCCGGCGCCCCAGGATGAACTGCTTCACCTTGTCCTTCGCGACCTCGAGCCGGTTCTGCGGCTGGAAGTCCTCGGAGAGCATGGAGCTGGAGAGATCGATGGCGAGGACGATGTTGATCCCCTCGCTGGTGACGTTCTCGGCGCGCGCGCCGGTACGCGGCCTGGCGAGCGCGATGATGAGCCCCGCGAGGAGGAGGTTGCGCAGCACGAAGAGGGCGCGCGACACGGCGCGGCCGGACCGCGGCCCCCTGGCGAGCACATCGGCGCGGGAGAAGACGATCGCCGGTGGTCGCCGGCGCCGCCGCCACACCCACCACGCGGGGATCGCGAGCAGGAGGAGGAGCACCGCCGGCGTGGCGAAGCCGATGTCGGGGATCGGGATCACGCGGCCTTCCCCTCCGCCTTCGCGGCCGCCTCGCGCGCGGCGCGCTCGCGCTCGGCGATGATCGCGCGCTCCACGTCCTCCACGACGCCGCGCGTCTCGCGCGCGAGGTCGCGTGCCCGCTCGGCGGTCACCTGCCGCCGCGCGAACTTCACGAGATCGGCCTCGGCCAGCACGGGAGCGAGGCGCTCCGCGGGAACCTGGGGTGCGCCGCGCACGGCCTCGAGGAGCTCGGTGCTGGTGAGCGAGCGAAGCGCCGCCGGCACGCGCGCCGCGAGGTAGTCGCGGAGCACCTCGATGTTGAGCGCCACGTAGCGGCCGCGCTCCCCCGCCTCCAGCAGGCCGAGGGCATCGACGCGCGCGAACTCGCGGCGTGCCTCCTCGTACGGGTCGGCGCCGGGGGCGGCCGTCCGGCGCCGGCGGCGGCGCCACCACCAGAAGAGCAGGCCGAGGAGCGCGAGCGCGGCGAGGGCGAGGAGCAGCCAGTGCCACCACGGGCGCCCCGCCACCAGGATGTCGCGCGCGGGCTTGGGCACCTGCAGCGCCGTGTCGCGCGGGAGGACGCTCTGGACGTACAGCGAGTCGCCCGTCACCGCGAAGCGGCGGTCCATGCCGCCCACGGACACCACCACCGCGCCCAGGTGTGCGACCGCGGCGCCGGTGTCCCAGGCCACCAGGCGGTAGAGCGCCGTCTCGTCCACCGCGGTGCTGTCGCTCGCGCGCTGGATCACCCGCGGATCCACCGCCTCCACGGAGAGCCCGCTGTCGGGGCCCACCGGGAAGCCGATCTCCGCGCCGCGCGGGGCGCGCACGCGTACGGTGACCAGGAAGTGCTCTCCCACGGTCACCGTGTCCGGCAGGACGCGCACCCCCATCTGGATGCGTGGCGCACCGCCCGTGGCCGGCGGCGCGCCGCCCTGGCCCTGGCCCTGGCCGAGCGCGAGCAGGAGCACGAGCGCGAGCGAGATCATCGCCGCTGCCCGCGCATCTCGCGCATCCGGAAGAAGCGGAGCAACGGCTCCACGTAGCTCCGGTCGGTGCGCACCGGGATCTCGTCGATCGCCAGGCGGCGGAAGAGGTGCGTGCGCGCATCGCGCTCCTCGCGCAGCGCGCGCTCGTAGCGCTCGCGCACGCGCCGGTCGCTCGTGTCCACGTTCACGGTGACCCCGCTCTCGGGATCGGTGAAGCGCGCGAGGCCGATGTCGGGGAGCGAGCGCTCGCGCGGGTCCTCGATCGTCACGGCCACCACGTCGTGCCGTTGCGAGAGCAGCTTGAGCGGGCGCTCGAGCCCCGCATCCACGAAGTCCGAGATCATGAACACGATGGAGCGGTGCGGGAGCGTGCGCGCGAGGTAGTCCGCGGCGGCGGCGATGTCCGTGCGGCACCCCACGGGCTCCCGCACGAGGAGATCGCGCACCAGGCGCAGCACGTGCCGGCGCCCCTTGCCCGGGAGCACCACGTGCTCCACACGATCGGTGAAGAGGAGCGCGCCGACCCGGTCGTTGTTGCGCGTGGCGGCCATCGCGAGCACCGCGCTCAGCTCCGTGGCCAGCTCGCTCTTGAAGCGCGACACCGTGCCGAAGCGCTCGGAGCCCGACAGGTCCACCGCGAGCATGACGGTGAGCTCTCGCTCCTCGATGTACCGTTTGACGTACGGGTGCCGCATGCGCGCGGTGACGTTCCAATCGATGGAGCGCACCTCGTCCCCCGGCTGGTACTCGCGCACCTCCGAGAACTCCATCCCCTGCCCCTTGAACACCGAGTGGTACTCGCCGGTGAAGAGCGAGTTGACCAGCCCGCGCGTGCGGAGCTCGAGGAGGCGGACCTGGCGGAGGATCTCCGGGGGGACGGTGGCGGCACCGTCGCGGGACGCGGGAAGCGGGAAGCGGGAAGCGGGCCGGTCCTCCACGCCACCGGACGCGATGCCGGATGCGTGTGGCGGCCGACCACCGCGCTCGCGCTTCCCGCTTCCCGCTTCCCGCTTCCCGAGAATTCTCACGGCGCCTCGATCGCCCCCAGCACGCGCTTCACGATGTCGTCGCTCGAGATCTCCTCGGCCTCGGCTTCGTAGGTCGTGAGCACGCGGTGGCGGAGCACATCCGGGGCGATGGCCTTCACGTCGTCCGGAGTGACGAAGTTGCGCCCGCGCAGGAAGGCGTGCGCGCGCGAGCCCTGCGCCAGGAAGATCGTGGCGCGCGGACTCGCGCCGTACTCGATGAGCGGCGCGAGGTCGTCGAGCCCCGCCTCGCCCGGGGCCCGCGTGGCGTGCACGATGTCCACGATGTAGTCCATCACGCGGTCGTCCACGTACAACTCGGCGATTCGCCGCCGCGCGTCCATGATCTGCTGCGGCGTGGCCACCTGCTCCACCGGGATCGGCTGCCCCCCCGCCATGCGGCGCATGATCTCTTTCTCCTCGGCGCGCGTGGGATAGCCCACGCGCAGCTTGAGCATGAAGCGATCGACTTGCGCCTCGGGGAGCGGATACGTCCCCTCCTGCTCGATCGGGTTCTGCGTCGCGAGCACGAGGAAGGGCTCCTCCAGCTTGTACGTGGTGCCGCCGATCGTCACCTGCTTCTCCTGCATCGCCTCGAGGAGCGCGCTCTGCACCTTCGCCGGCGCGCGGTTGATCTCGTCGGCCAGGATGATGTTCGCGAAGATCGGCCCCTTCTTGGCCCGGAACTGCCCCGAGGCCTGGTCGAAGATCTGCGTCCCCACCACGTCGGCCGGCAGCAGGTCGGGGGTGAACTGGATGCGCTGGAAGGACGTGTGGATCGTCTCCGCCAACGTCTTCACGGTGAGCGTCTTCGCGAGCCCTGGCACCCCCTCGAGCAGCACGTGTCCGCCGGCGAGCAGCCCGATGAGCAGCCGCTCCACCATGTATTCCTGTCCCACCACACGCCGGCCGACCTGCTCGAGAATGTTCTGGACGAGCGCCGTGTCCGATGCCGGCATCACTCGTGTCGCCACGCGAAAGCTCCGGGGAAGAGGGATCGTAGGGAGTAATACCGTGTCCAGCGCGCTTGGTTCGAACGGCGGACGGCTAGGGGGTGCCCCTAGCCGTCGCCATGAGAATCGCATGCTCCCGCTCGGTCAATTGACGCGTCTCACCGGGGGCGAGCCCGCCCAGCGTCACTGGACCGAAGCGCACGCGCACGAGTCGTTCCACGAACAGGTCGAGCGCCTTGCACAGGCGCCTGACCTCCCGGTTGCGTCCTTCCGTGATGGTGACCTCGAAGTCCCAGCGCCCCGCGCCGAGCGGCCGGGCGCGCACGTCGGCCGGATGCACCGGCCCGGCGTGCAGCATCACCCCGCGGCGCGCCTCGCGCGCCGCCCGCTCGGCATCCCCGGTGACCGTGGCCACGTACGTGCGCTCCACCCCCTGTCGCGGATGCATGAGCGCGTGGGCCGCCTTGCCATCGGTCGTGAGGAGCAGGACCCCCTCGGTGAGGTAGTCGAGGCGGCCGATGTAGCTGAGGCCGGGAATGCGCGGCACGTAGTCGAACACCGTCCGCCGCCCGCGCGGGTCGGCACGGGTGGTCATCACCCCGGAGGGCTTGTTGAGCACCAGCCAGCGCTCCTCGGTGGGCACGCCGAGGGGACGCCCGTCCACCAGGATCGCGTCGCTCGCCGGATTCACCACCTGACCGATCGTGGCGGGGGTGCCGTTCACGGTGACGCGCCCCGCCTCCACCAACTCCTCGGCCTTGCGACGCGACACGACACCCGCCCGCGCGAGTGCGCGCTGGATGCGCATCGTCATGCGCTCAGAGGGGGCGTGGCTCCGCGCGGAGCGCCACCGCCAGCTCGTCGGCACGCGGCAGCTCGCCCAGGTGCCGGAGCGCGAACTGCTCGAGGAAGAGCGGCGTGGTGCCGTAGAGGAGCGGTCGTCCCAGCCCGTCGGCGCGCCCCACGACGTCGATGAGCCCGCGCTCGAGGAGCGTCTTGAGCATCCCACCCACGGACACGCCGCGGATCTCCTCGATGTCGGCGCGGCCGATGGGCTGGCGGTACGCGATGATGGCGAGCGTCTCCAGCGCGGCCGCCGAGAGCCGCTGCGGGCGGGCGGCGAGCTGCGCGCGCTCGATGGTCTCGGTGTACTCCGGGCGCGTCAGGATCTGCCACCCGCCGCCGATCTCCACCAGCTCCACGCCGTGCCCCTCGGTGTCGTAGCGCTCGCGGATCTCGTCGAGCGCCATCGCCAGCGCGGCGCGGGAGGCCTCGGGATCGAGCGCCGCGAGCTCGTCGATGGGGATGGGGCGGCCACTGGCGAACAGGGCGGCCTCAAGCAGCTTCGCTAGCGGCGTCACGCGAGATCTCCACGGAGGCGAACGGTCTGGGCTGGCGCAGCCGGAGCTCGCCGCGGCGGGCGAGCTCGAGCAGCGCGAGAAGCGCGGAGAGCACCTGCCATGGCTCCGCGTCGCGGGCCACGACATCGCTCCAGCGCGCCTGGGCACGAATGGCGAGCACGGCCTGGATGGTCACGATGGCGCCGTCCACGTCGAGCGCGCGGGGCACCACGTCGTGCACCACCGGCTCCTTGGCCATGCGGAGCACGCGGTCCACGGCCGAGAGCAGCTCGGGGAGGGACAGCGCCAGCGGAGCCGCCGGCGGCACCGGATCGAGCGGCAGGTAGCCGCGGGCGAAGCGGTTGCGCCGGTCCTCGCCGCGCCGCTCGAGCACGTCCACGACCTCGCGCATCTGCTGGTACTCGAGCAGCCGCCGCACGAGCTCCGCGCGCGGATCCTCCCACTCCTCCTCGTCGCCGTGTCGGGGGAGGAGCATCTGCACCTTGATGCGCAGGAGCCGCGCCGCCATCTCGAGGTACTCCGCGGCCTCGCCGAGGCCGAGCGAGTGGATGCGCTGCAGGAACTGCTCGCAGACGCGGGCGATCGGGATGTCCGTGATCTCGACCTGCTCCTCGCGAATGAGCGTGAGCAGCAGGTCGAGCGGTCCGGAGAACTGGTCCAGCTCGACGACGAAGGAGGGCGCCGGAGCGTCCGCGAGCACCGTGGTCACAGCGCGCCGAGGACGCCGGGGAGCGCGAACGGCGCGAAGACGCGCAGCGCGAGACTGAACACGCCGGAGACCGGCACCAGGAACAGCGAGGGCATGAGGAACGCGACGGCGAACACGATGAGCAGGCCGAACCGCCCGGCCTGCTGGTAGCGCAGCGACCACGCCGGCGGGAGCAGGTACTTCATCACGTGCGAGCCGTCCAGCGGGGGGATCGGGAGCAGGTTGAACACGGCCAGCAGCACGTTGAAGAGAATCCCCCACACCAGCATGACCTGCAACAGCGCGAGCGTCTCCATCCACCCGGCGGGCGCGCTCCGGGCGATGAGCCCGATCAGGATCACGAGGAGCGTGAACAGGACGGCGAGCGCCGTGTTGGCGGCGATCCCGGCCAGCGACACGATGATGTCCCCGCGCTTGAACTTGCGGTAATTGCGCGGGTTGACCGGCACCGGTTTCGCCCCCCCGAAGGGGAAGTGCAGGAAGTACCCCGTCATGAGCGGAAGGAGGATCGTCATGAAGGGGTCGATGTGCTTGATCGGGTTCCAGGTGAGCCGGCCGAGCTGGTATGCCGTGGGGTCCCCCTGCCGGAGCGCGGCGTACCCGTGTGCGTATTCGTGCGCCACCATCGAGAACAGGATGACGGGGACGGCGAGGAGGATGGAGGCGATCGAGTTGGTCAAGTCCGAGCGACCGCGGCGAGGGGGAAGACTGGGCGAGGGGTGTCGCAGGCGCGAAAGGTACACGGTGCGCTGGCACGTGTCAAAGTGAAGTGGCGCCTTGACATCCACCACATCGGCCTCTAGCTTTCCGCCTTCGCAACTCCGCGCCATCCATCGAGTTCTACGGAGAACGTCGTGCCGAACATTCAGTCCGCGAAGAAGAACATGCGGAAGTCCCGCGCCGCGGCGGTCCGCAACCGCTCGCAGCGCGCCGCCCTGCGGACCGCCGTCAAGAAGGCGATCGCGCCGGACGCCAGCGACGTGCAGCGTCGCCAGGCGGTACAGCTCCTGGATCGCGCCGCCCGGAAGGGGCTGATCCACAAGAACGCCGCCGCGCGCCGGAAGAGCCGCCTCGCGAAGCTCGCGGCGAAGTAAGGCCGGCGCTCGCGCCGAACGTGACACGGCCCCGCTGCACTCGGTGCAGCGGGGCCGTTCCGCATCCGGAGGGCGTGAAACCGCGGCGCCTCAGAGCGCAGCCAGCTCCGCCCCGCACCGCTCGCAGTACCACTCCGTGGGATAGTTGAGCGTCCCGCACTCCTGGCACTTGAGCGTCTTCACCTGCTCCACCGGCTCCCGCACCATCGACGGCTCCGCGGAGGCGCGCGACGCCGCCGACTGGGAGCGCGAATCCACCGGAGGAGCACCCGTGCTCCCCCCTGCGGCCCGCGCCTCGTCGCCGCCGGCCGGCACGCCGGAGCCCACCGCCACGCTCTCCCCGCTGGTGCGGGAATCCACCATCGACTTCAGGAACTCGAGGTCGTCGAACGGGCCGGATTCCGGCACCCGCTCTCCCCTGCTCTCTCCGCTCGGGCGGCGCGGCGCAGGCGGGGCGGAGGCAGCGGCGTCGGGGACCTGCTCCAGGGAGAGATCCCAATCGTCGTGCTTCGCCGGCTGCTGGACCCCGCCAGACGGACGGCGCTCGGCCACCGGCGTCTGAGCGAGCGGCGGCGGCGCCGGCGCCGCCGCCGGGGCAGTGGGCACTTCGGGCTCGCGCCGCGGCGCCACCCGCCTCCCACCGTCGGAGGGGGCGATCCCTCCCGCCTCGAGCACCGCGCGCAGCTGCGTCAGCTCTTCCGTGAGCTGCGCGCGCTCCCCGGCGATCGTGGCGACCACCGCCCCGGTGCGCTCGCGCACCTCGCGATAGTGCTCCTCCGTCAGCTCGCCGACCAGCGCGCGCAGCTCCGCCTCGGCGGCCTCGTCGCGGTGCTTCGCCTCATCGATGTCCAACGACGTGAGCCGGTCCACGAGACCGCTCTCCAGCTCCTGGAGCACCGCGCGATGCGTCGAGAGCTGCTCGATCACGCGCTGCAGCCGCGCCGTGTAGTCGGCGTGGACGCGGTGATAGATGTGCTGGGGGGTGGTGGCGCGCTTCGACTCGAGCGTGGCGAGCCACGACTCGTAGCGCTGCCGCTCGGCGAACAGCGCGGCCACCTGCTCGGAGTTCACTTCTGGTTGCGTCATTCCTCTCCCCGACGACTCCGTCGAGTCGTCCTGCCCGGGCTGGCCCCGGTGACACCGGCCCGCGCGCGCGCCGAGAGCAGCTCGGCCACCTGCGCGGGACTCAACTCGTTGACCCGGCCCACGAGTCGCGCCGCCAGCAGGATGCGCGCGGCGTGCTCGAGGCTCTCCATCCGTTGGTGCGCGACCAGGAGCGACGGGCCCGTGGTGACCGCTCCATGATTCGCCATGAGAAACGCATCGTGTGCGTCGATCGCGCGCTCGCAGCGATCAGCGAGCGCCGTCGTCCCCGGCGTCTCGTACGGGACCACCGGCACCTCGCCCATCTGCAGGACGAGCTCCGGCAGCACCCGTGCGTCGAGCCCCTCCCCCGCCACCGCGAAGCCCGTCGCCGCCGGTGGATGGGCGTGCACCACCGCTCGGACATCCGGCCTTCGTGAGTACACTCTAACGTGTAATAAGACCTCCGAGGAGGGCTCCCGGTAACCGAGGAGCCGTTCCCCGTCCAGCGTCACCTCGACCAGATCGTCCGGTCCCACGTCCACCTTCGACATCCCCGCCGGAGTGACGAGCAGGCGGCGATCGTCGAGGCGCACGGAGACGTTGCCATCCGGACCGGCGATGAGCCCACGCTCCCACAGGCGCCGGCAGACGGCGACGATCTCGCGCCGGATCGCGACCGTGCCGCTCACGCGTGCGTCAGCTCCCCAGACGGTACACCACCCTTCCACCCACAATAGTGCACAGCGCGCGCCCGCGCAGCACCCGTCCCGCGTACGGCGTGTTCCGCCCCTTCGAGAGGAACTCCGACGGCTGCACCTTCCACTCACGCGCCGGATCGAACACCGTCACGTCGGCCACTCCCCCCTCGGCCAGCGTTCCCCCCGGTAAATGGAACAGCTTCGCCGGGCGCGTGGACATCCGATCGACGAGCGTGGGGAAGTCGATGATCCCCGGCTCCACCAGCTCCGTGACCACGAGCGCGAGCGCCGTCTCCAGCCCGATGATCCCGAACGGGGCATCGGCGAACTCGCGCTCCTTCGCGTCGTAGTGGTGCGGCGCGTGGTCGGTGGCCACCACGTCGATCGTCCCATCGCGCAGCGCCTCGCGCACCGCCTCCACATCCTCGGCGGTACGGAGGGGCGGGTTCATCTTCGCGTGCGTGTCGTAGCCCTCCACCGCCTCCTCGGTGAGCGTGAGGTGGTGCGGCGTCACCTCCGCGGTGACGTTGATCCCGCGCTCCTTCCCCCACCGGATCAGCTCCACGCTCCCCTTCGTGCTCATGTGCGCGAGGTGGACGTGCCCTCCCGTGCGCCGGGCGAGGAGGATGTCGCGGATGACCATGATCTCCTCGGCCTCCGACGGGATCCCCCGCAGGCCGAGGCGCGCGCTCATCACCCCTTCGTTCATCGAGCCGCCGTGCGCGAGCGTCGGCTCCTCGCAGTGGTCCACGACGGGGATGTCGAACGCCTGCGCGTACTCGAGCGCGGTGCGCATGAGGTGCGCGCTCACCACCGGCTTGCCGTCGTCGCTCACCGCGATCGCGCCCGCGCCCACCATCTCGCCGAACTCGGCGAGCGCCTCGCCCTTCTGCCCCACCGAGATGGCGCCGATCGGGTACACGCGCGCCGCGCCGGCGCGGAGCGCCTGCCGGATGATGAACCCGACCGCCGCCTGATTGTCGGTGACGGGCTCGGTGTTCGGCATCGCGCACACCGCCGTGAAGCCGCCGGCCGCCGCCGCGCGCGCGCCGGTGGCGATCGTCTCGACGTCCTCGCGCCCCGGCTCGCGCAGGTGGCAGTGCACGTC
>CAMLEQ010000062.1 GCA_946479015.1 uncultured Gemmatimonadota bacterium
AGTCCACCTACACGCGAACCTACACGCGCCGTACCTCCCTCCTCTGCCCGTCAGTCCCCCACACGCCACACGCGTTCCACGGTGGTCCAGCAACCATGTCCTACACACCCCAACCCCTCAGTCGTACATCTCGCCCGGATCCACTTTGGCCAGCTCGAGGACGAACTCCGCGATCTTCCTCGTCACCACCTCCACGAACCTCTCCCCTTTCTCCTTCGTCGCCTCTCTCGGATCACCCACCCCCGTATCGTCCGTCACACGCGTCCACTCGCGCTGGGCCCAGGCCCACCCTTCCCGCAGCCCGCTCGGCCGGAAGCGGCGCGCGCGCCCCGGACCCGCCTGGGAGAGCGGGAGCACCAGCTCCGGCGCGATCGCCAGCATCACGCTCGTCTCCAGCTCGCCGGCGTGATCTCCCGGCGTGGCGAAGTACGCGTCGGGCTTCACGGCCGCGTACCAGTTGAGCGTGCAGAGCATCATGCGCGTGGTGGGCTGCAGCTCGCGGATGATCTGCTTGAAATCGTTCCCGCCGTGTCCGTTCACGATCACGAGCTTGCGCACGCCGTGCGGCTCGATGGCGCGCACGATGTCGCGGAGCAGGGCGGCCTGCGTGCTCGGGTTCATGTTCAGGCAGAGCGGGATGTCGAGCTGCCCCGTGTTCACGCCGAAGGGGACGGCGGGGAGCGCGATCACCCGCGCTCCCCCCTCCCACGCGAGGCGCGCCGCCTCGGCCGCGACCGCGTCCGCCTCGATGGTGTCCGTGCCGTACGGCAGGTGAAGGTTGTGCGCCTCGGTGGCGCCCCACGGGAGCAGCGCCACCTCGTATCTACTGTCGCGCACGATCTTCCAGCTGGTCTCGGCGAGGATGTACGGTCGTCCGGTCATGCGCGTGCGGGGGGTGGAGGGTGATCTGGTGAGTGCGCCAGGGCTGGCGCACCGTTGCGCGGCGCGGCCGGGTCACCCATGCTCGTGGTCCGTCCCCGCGGCACTGCCGGGGGCTGCAACCCGCGGGCCCAATCCGCCGTAGGGTAACGAGGACGAACCCACCAGATGGGAGGAGCGATGACCACGGAACAGGGTCGCACCGAGGAGGTGCGTGTCGGGGGCGAGGGGCTGCTCGCGACGGTGAAGCGGCTCGTGCGCGAGGGGAACGTGCGTCGCGTCATCATCAAGAACGCCGAGGGGCGCACCGTGCTCGATTTCCCGCTCACGGCGGGGGTGGTGGGGGCGGCGCTGCTCCCGTTCTGGGCAGCGGTCGGCGGGCTGGCGGCGCTCGCCGCGCACTACACGATCTACGTCGAGCGGCACGACGACACGGCGAGCGGCGTCGCGAAGAGCGACGTCGCCGGGAGCGACGGGGCGCCGTAGCGGCGCCCCCTCACGCGAGCGTCTTGGAGAATCGCCGGCCGGTGTACGGGATCCCGCACCGCTCGTAGAACGCGTGCGCGCCGGCGCGCTCCGCGCCGCTGGTGACCGTCAGCCGCTCGCACCCGCGCTCGCGCGCCCAGCCCTCCGCCGCCTCCACCAGCCGCCGCCCGATCCCCGTCCCCCGCGCGCCGGCGGCGATCACCATCAGGGTGATGTACGCCACCGGCCGCGCGCGATGCACCACGTGGAATCGGTGGAGTCCCATCACCCCGAGCACCGCGTCGCCGCGGGTCGCCACGAGGATCGCATCGCGCTCCGGATCGAGCGCCGCGAGCCGCGACGGGATGGCCGAGGGCTCCGTGGGATAGCCGAGCTCCGTGATCAGCGGCGCCACCGCCGGCGCGTCCGCGGCGTGCGCGGCGCGGATCCGGAGCTCGCCGGCGCCGGGCGCGGTCACGCGCCGCGGCGCTCGCGCTTGGGCGCGGCCTGCTGGATGTAGAGATCGAGGTGCACGCGCGCGAGCCCCATCTGCTGCGCCACCGCGCTGGCGATCCCCTGCCACGCGGCGTTCTGCGTCGGCGTGAGCTGCCGGATGCCGCGCCACGCGGGGAGCGAGGCGGCGGGATCGGCGTCGCGCAGGTACGTGGCGGCGGCGGCGTCCATGGGGAGCTCGAGCCACCGCTCGGTACGGTGCAGCCGGTACTGCTCGCGGAGGTACGCGTCGTACAGCGCCTCGCGCAGGAAGAGGTCCACGGCGCGCCGGGCGATCCCCCACCCCTGCGCGTTGCGCGGGAGGCGGCGGAGGAGTGTGTCCGTCGCGCCGTCGAGGCAGCGCCCGAACGTGGAGGCGCGGCAGAGCGCGAACTCGCGCAGGGAAAGCTCGGCCAGGACGTCGCGCGCGACCGCGATGGCACCGGCCGCGCCGCGCCCACCCAGCGCGGTGCCGGGGAGCGCCGACACGGCCACTTTCCGCTGGATCATCTTGAGGAAGTCGCGTCTCACGGGCTCGGTCCGGCAGGGGCAGGTGGACGGGCCGCCGTCGTGCGGCCGCGCTCGGAGCCGGGGAAGATATGCGGCGCGCGGTCCCCCGTCAGGCCCCGAGGGTTGGGGCAACGCCTGGGGCCGGCACGCAATCTTTGACTTTCTTCATCATCCTGCTACATTTAGCAAGCGACAAGAAGCGCCGACGACGCGCACACGTCTCATGTACCGGGGGCCTCGCTGAGCGGTGCCCCCGTTTTCGTTGTCGGCGGGCCGGGCGACGCCCGGTGCACCATGTGCAAGGCCGGACATGACCCCCGGCCGCCCGAAACGTGGCCGGACATCAGTGGATGACTCGGCCGGGTGGCGAACGACGCACCCGGTGTGCGAGGGGTCGGCTCGATGCGAGTACGTCGGGCAGACCCCTCATCTCGTCGCCGGCAACACGGCGACTCTTCAGTGGAGACAGAATGATCGAAGTGAAGCTCGACGAAGGCGATCGGATCGACTGGGCGCTCAAGACCTTCAAGCGGAAGGTACTGCGCGCGGGAATTCTCAAGGATCTGCGGCGCCGCCGGCACTACCTGAAGCCGAGCGAAGCCAAGCACCTCAAGTCGCAGGCTGCGCAGCGCCGCGCCCACGGCAAGCGGCGTGCGGAGTAACGACACTCTCGCGCGAGGACGGCGAATGTCGAAGGAAGAAGCGATGGAGCTGGAAGGCGTGGTAGCCGACGTGCTGCCCAGCACCACCTTCCGGGTCGAGCTGGAGAACGGGCACACCGTGCTCGCCACGCTCGCCGGAAAGATGCGGCGGTTCCGCATCCGCGTGCTGACCGGCGACCGCGTGAAGGTCGAGGTCTCTCCCTACGACCTCACGCGCGGCCGCATCACCTTCCGTTACAAGAGCTGAGCACAGCCACATCGCTTCGGCTCCCGGGCGCCTCGCGCATCAGCGCGGCGCCCCGGCGCCCGGCGCGCCCGGGGTCACCCGGGCCGCCACCCAGTGCGGCGCCTCCATCCACTTCCCGGCGTCGAACAGCTCCGCCGGGAGTGGAGCGTCCACCCGCCAGTTGGTGTAGACCTCCCGCTGGATCACCGCGCCGTTCAGGATGACCTGCACCTCCGTCGCCAGCAGCCCACCCGCGGCGGGGACGTAATTCTCCATCCGGATGTCCTCCATCTGCGTGCTGTCCGCTGGCGTCTTCCCCGGCGGCGGAAGGAGCATGCGCCGGAGCACGAGCTGCTCCGCATCCACCCAGAACTGCGGCGACGTGCGGTCGCTCGCCCCGTGCGCCCCCACCACGTACACGGGACGCCCCTCGAACGTGTCCGCGCGCACGGCGCTCATGTCGTACCGGTCGTGCGCGAGATCGGCGAGCGTCCGCGGCACGGGCTGCAGGTACAGCGTGGTGACGAAGGGGAGGAGCGGGTTCGCATCGGCGGTGGCGCGCGCCACCTTCCCCCCGCGCACGCGGTAGACGGAGTCGCGGGTGAAGAGGATCCCGTTCCCCTCCCCCGGCGCGCCGATGTCGATGCGCAGGCGATCCCCCTGCGTGGCCTCGAACCAGGTCTCGTGCAGCGGCGTGCCATCGGGATTCCGGCGCGTGGTCCACTGCATGAAGGTCAGCGTGTGGAACCACTTCCCGGCGTAGTGGTCGTGCATGCGCTGCACGAGCTCGCGCCCGGAACGCGGGACGGCGGCCGTCTGCGCCGCCGACGGCGTCGCGGCGAGCACGGTGGACGCCGTGGCGGCGATGGCACACGCGAGCGCGCGGCGGGCGAGGGTGGCGGAGCCGCGCGAGCGGCGTCCACGCGTGATGGGCATGGGCATGACGATGAGGAGAGAGAGACGGATGCGCGCGGACGCCCGCGCGTCGTGATCAACTGATGAGCGGTCCCAGGCCGACCAGCAGCCCACCGACGAGCAGCGCGCCCCCGGAGAGCGCGCCGAGCGCCACCGCGGCACCTTTCACGATGCGCAGCAGCCGCGCCTCGCGCGACGCGCGATCACGCCCCTCGAGGGTGCGATCGGCGATCCCCCACGCACCGTAGGAGAGGAAGCACCCCGCCGCGGCGAGCAGCAAGCCCCACGCCGGAGGGCGCCAGAGCGCGGCGGCGACGACAGCCACCACTCCCCCGGCCGCATCGAGCACGAGACGGCCGTCGGAGGCGGCGCGCGCACGCGCGGCGAGCAGCGCGCCGAGCGTGCGATCGCGATCGGAGAGCGAGCCGGTCGGCATGATGGACTCCGGTGTGGGTCCCACTACGCCACGCGTCCTTCCCGCACCACCTGCCACTTCCCGTTCCGCTTCACCAACTGGTACGCGCGCTCGAACGCGAATCGCTGGTGCGGCGCGGCGCCGGGAAGGTCGTAGCGCTGCGCCGAGAGATACACCTCCACCGAATCCCGCCCGAGCGAGAGCACGGGGGAGAACCGCACCACGTACCCCGCGATCCGGGCCTGGCAGCGCGGCGCGCGCTTCGCCTCCTGCTCGGCGAACGGACCGCACGTCCCCTGCACCACCTCGGCGTTCCGGAGCGAGCGCACCACCTGCGGCGCCACCGCCGGCCCGCTGCCGTACCCCGAGCCGCGGGGGAGCAGCTCCGGGTAGAGGAGGAGCGAGAGCGATGGCTCCTTGTCGAACGCCGCCCGCACCGCGCTCTCGTAGATCGTGGCGCGCTCCTCCACCGGAAGCGAGGCCTCGTGCAGCCCGCGCCCGCGCGCCGCGTTCGCGTCGTCGTTCCCGCCCCCGCACCCCGCCGCCATCAGCGCCACACACATCACCCACCACCCCGCACCGTATCGCATCGAGACGCGCGCTCCCGGGCCCACGTGGGCCCACGTTGGATCGTTGCCGTACGCCGCCTTCCACTGGTTCGTGCCCACCAGGCGGTCATCGGCGACGCGCATGGCGTTGCTCGCGCCGGTGATGCGCGTGGAACCCGCCGCTCCATCTAGCCCCCGGCCGCGCTCGCGGTCAAGGATGTGCCGTCACTCCGGGAGCGCCGGCGACACCATGCACAGCCGTGAGCGGTCGAGCCCCCAGCGGCGCGCCCACGCGTCGAGCGCCGCCAGGAGCTGGCGCTCGTGCGCCGGCCGACGCACGACGTTGTCGTAGAAGGGCCACCCCGGCGGCTCGTTGCCGGAGTAGCCGTTGATCGTGGGGACGCCCGTCTCCAGCGATGCCCACATCGCGTCCATGTGGTACCACCATGGGTCCTGCCGCCCGTCGGGGGGCGCGAACAGGAAGGCCCCGCACCCGGGCGGGATCGCGTTGGCCACGATCGCCACGCGCTCCCGGCCGGCGTACTTGTCGTACGACAACAGGTCCTGCCACTGCTCGGCGCCGATCACCACGGCGGTCGCGGCCAGCACCACCGCCCCCGCCCACCCGCGCACCCCCAGCGCGTCCACGAACAGCGCCACTCCCACCGCCGCCGGCACCAGGAGCACGAGGCTGAAGCGCGCGATCACGCGGAGCGCCGCACCCCCCGGCACGAACGCCCAGACGAGCCGCCACGGGGCGATCCCCCCGGGCCAGAGGGTGACGAGCAGCACGATGGTGAACGAGAGCAGCACGAGCAGCCGCGCGAGCGGGCGGTGCCGCGCGCGCCAGAGTCCCGCGCCCACGATCATGGTGGTGATGAAGCCCAGCCCCAGCCGCTGCTCGTAGCCCATCGGGATGCTCGAGAACGCGTGGTAGCGCCACAGCCAGCCGTACGCCCGGCTCTCCACGCCGAGGAACAGCCACGATGCCGGGCGCGCCAGGAATGGCTCCACGCGCCAGAAGTCGCGCATCCCCACCTGCCGCGCCGCCGTCAGGTAGTGCGACGCGAGCGGCCAGAGCGCGAGCGCGGACGCCGCGCACGCCACCGCCAGCGCGCGCGCGTGCCGCCACACCACGCGCGCGAGCGCCGTGCGCGTGTCGCGCCACACGAGCGCCCACGCGGCGACGATCCCGAGCGAGCAGACGAGATACCAGCCGTAGTAGAACGCCGACCAGAGCTGGGCGACCACGCTCGCGAAGAGGAGCGCGATCCACCACCAGGCGGCGCGTCCGCGCGGCGCCTCCCCGGAGCCATCGCCGTCGAACAGCCGCGCGGCGCCCCACGCCGCGGTGACGAGGTAGAACTCGGGGACGAGGTGCGGGTGCTGGATCTGCGCGATGCGCATCCCGGCGAACGCGAACACCGCCGCGCCGAGGGCGGCGGCCGGCGTGCCCACGCGCACCACGCGCCGCAGGAAGAGGAGCGCGACGACGTAGTTGAGCGTGGCCATCAGCAGCTCCCACCACTGGAACGCCGTGTCGGCGGGGAGCCCCATCGCGCGCAGCAGCCAGTACGGCGGCGCGATGGCGAGCATGACATCCGAGTACGCGAAGGTGTTGGGCGCGGGATGGAAGACCGGGGGGCTCCACAACCGCTCGTGCCCCGGCACCCCGACCAGCCACCGCCAGCCGTGCTCGAGGATGTACATGTTGAGCCGCGTGTCCCCCCAGTCGCGCTGGATGAGGCGCAGCCCGGAGAGGATCATCGGGTGGAAGGCGAGGAGCATCCCTCCCACCCAGAGCAGCACGACGAACGCCGCGGTCGCGGCGCTCGCCACCCCCGGGGCGCTCCGTCGGCGGCCCGCGCTCACCCGGCGCGCGCGATCATTCGAGGGCGAGGACCGCGGCGTCCAGGAACGGCTCCACCTCCTCGCTCGCGGCCACCGACACGTCGAGATCGCGGAGACAGCCGTCCTGCAGCCCGTAGATCCAGCCGTGGATCATGAGATCCTGGCCGCGCAGCCACGCGTCCTGCACCACCGTGGTCTCGCTCACGTGCCGCACCTGCTCGATCACGTTCAGCTCGCACAGCCGGTTCGCCCGCGCATCCTCGTCGGCGCACTCGGAGAGCACCGACGCGTGGCGGTGCTGCACGTCCTGCACGTGCCGCAGCCAGTTGTCGATGAGCCCCAGCTTCGCGTTCGTGATCGCCGCGCGCACGCCGCCGCATCCGTAGTGGCCGCACACGATCACGTGGCGCACGCGGAGCACGTCCACCGCGTACTGCAGCACCGACAGGCAGTTCAGGTCGGTGTGCACCACCACGTTGGCGATGTTGCGGTGCACGAACATCTCGCCGGGGAGGAGCCCGACGATCTGGTTGGCGGGAACCCGGCTGTCGGCGCAGCCGATCCACAGGTACTGGGGCGCCTGCTGGGCGGAGAGCCGGGCGAAGAAATCCGGCTCCTCGGCCACCACGCGGCTGGCCCAGGCGCGATTGTTCTCGAACAGGACTCGGAGTGAACGCATTCCTCTCGTGGTGCGGGGAGACCCGGGCGGCCCGTGCGGCCCCGGGCTCTTGTGCACGTACGATGCGCGCGCCGCCCCGCGGCTGTAAAGCGGCGGGGCGGCGCGGAGGTGGCGCGGATCAGAATCCGGGGGGACGCTTGCGGCGGCGGGGACCGCGCGGCCGGCGCCATGCATCGAGCACGGTGAAGCCGCTCACGTACCGCCGTCCGTCGGGCGTGATGCTCCACCACCAGCGCACGCGCTCCCCCGGCTGGAGCACCACGCTCACGACGCGATTGGGGACCGTGGGATCGTTCCCCCCCGGGGGATAGACCTCGCGCGCCGGACCGACTGGATTCGTTCGCATGCCGTACCCTCCACCTGCTGCCGCCATCGGAGCGCGACACGCGAATCGAGGACCACGAGCGTCACGCTCCCCTGAATGTCGCGCTCCGGATCGAACGCGGTGATGGCCACCGTCCCGGCGGAGAGCGCGTGGACCACGCCGTGCCGGTCCACCGTCGCCACGCGCGTGTCGGAGGACGTCCACCGCAGCGCGATGCTCCGCACGTCGCACCCCTGCACCGAGAGCGCCAGCGACTCGCCGACGAACATCGTGTCGCGGTCGCCGCCGATCGCGAACGAGGCGCACAGCCCTCGCGGTCCCGTCATCACCCGCCAGTCGCACGTGGCGGCGGCGAGGACGGGGACGGAGAGGAACGCGATGATGGCGCGAGTCCAGAAGCGCCGCATGCCGCCCTCCGCTCCCACGCGGCTTGGCGGCGCGGTCGCCCGCCGGGAGGACCATCCCCGCCGACGGGCGCCGTGCCCTTCACACCATAGATGTCGCGGTGTCGGCGTTCCGTAAAGCGTGCTCCGGCGGCCGGGCTCGCTCCGGCCGCGGGGGGCGGCTCACGACTTCGGCTTGAGCGACGCGAAGTACGTGGCGATGTCGAAGCCCGCCGGGTTCACCTCGAAGTAGCGCCCGGAGGCGAAGTGCCCCGTGGTGGGGAAGTACGGGGGCGGATTGGTGTACGCGCACACGTCGTAGGAGTACCGCTTGAGGTACCCCGTCCCCCCGGGGCTCCCGATGGTGCCGACCGCGCCGCGCGTGCGCTGGATGATTCCGCCGGTGAGATACAGGCAGCCGCGCCCCCACAGCTTGTTCTCGCACTTCTCGTCCTTCGTGGAGCCGCCGTCGTAGTTCTCGACGGTGAACACGTCGAGCGCCAGCACCACGCCGTCGATGAACTCGTCCTTCGTGTCGTCGTACGTGAAGCGGTTGCTCCCGCTCGACGGCTTGATCGGGGAATTCAGCGTGTTGTCCGCGACGATCACGTCGTTGCCGGAGAAGAGCCCGAGGAGATCGGCGCACGTCCCCGCGCCGGGGTTGGTCGCGTACACGATGTCGTCGGCGATGATGATGTTCCCCGTGGCCGCGAGCGTCACCCTGCCGCGGAGCACCCCGCTGATCGCCACCTTCCCCTGCACGTAGATCACGCCCTTGAACGAGGGGTTGAGCGCGCGGTTGATCGGCCACAGGTACTGCGCATCGGTCCGTCCGGCGGCGGCGAGCAGCGGGCTCACGGGGCCGGCCCAGGGGAGCCACTGCCCGTGCGCGTCGGTCGCCTGGAACGCCCCCCACAGCGAGTCGGCCCCGCCGAGGTAGCAGCGGCGCGTGCTGCTGCTCACCGACGCCACCCAACTGTCGGAGCCGGTGGTGGGGTGACCGCTGGCGGGGACGAACGTCCCGTCCGGGTGGTAGTGCCCGCAGTTCTCGGAGTTGCGCAGCCCCTTGGAGCCGTAGTCCCCCGGCACGTCCCCCACCACCCACGCCGGATCGTTCGACTGGTAGACGCGGATGAACCCTTCGTCGGCGTCCGTGGAGTCGCCGTCGCCGTTCAGGTCGAGCGCGACGAACTCGATGCGCGTGGTCGCCTGGCCATCCCCGCCGCCGAGCGTGCCGGTGATCGCCGTCCCGCCGGCCGTGGCCTGCGTGTGGAGCTTCTCCAGGTCCGCCGTCTGCGGGAACGCGATCGGCGCGGCGCGCTCGGTGTAGCCCTGCTTGAATGTGCCGTACTGGCGCCCCTGGACGGTCTTCGCCGTGGTGACGGTGCCGAAGAAGGTGGCGCCGGTGTTGTAGATCTTGATGTAGTCGTTCGAGAAGACCGGCCCGAAGAGCTGGTCCCCCCCGCCGAAGGAGATGTTCGAGGGCTCGACGTCGGTGAAGTAGGCGTACTTGGCGAAGCTCTCCTGCGCCATGTCCTGCCGGCGCACGATGGTGTCGCCGAAGGCATCCTTCACCACCGCCACCACGCTCCCGAACACGCCGTACTGCCCGCTCGTCACCCCCGAGGGCCCCACGTACAGGGAGCGCGTGACGTTCGGGACCACCGCGCCGCTCGCGTCGCGCACCGGCGCGTCCAGCTCGAGCGTGGCGAAGCCGGTGTCGGGGTACAGCGCCTTGTTCGCGTTCACGCTCGCGCGCGCCTCCTCGAGCCCCGCGTCGGCCGCCCAGGCGAGCTGGCTCGCGCGCTGGTGGTAGCGGCTCACGAGCGAGGCGTTCGATCCGAGCAGCGCCGCCGTCACCATGAGCACGGAGACGACGAGCGCGATGAGCAGGACGGTGATGAGCGCGATGCCGCGTCTGGGCTTGAGCCTGCCGGAGGTGGTCATGGATCTTCTCCGATCATGGAACGACGGTCACCGCTGGCGATGTCGTGCGACCCGAGAGCGCCGGCGAGCAGTCCTGTGCCGCGAGCTGGTAGACGTACGTGGAGTCGCGCTGGACGGCGGCGTCGGTGTAGGTGTACGACGTGTTGCCGGAAGGGATGCTGAGGTAGGGGTCGCCCCAGTCCGCGCCGCTCGCGAACTTCCGCCAGATCACGTAGCGGACCACGTCCTTCTCCCCTCCCGCATCGTCCACGGCGGGCGCCCACGACAGGTTCACCACCACGTCACCGGTGGAGAGCGTCTGCGCGGTGGCGCCGAGCGAGACCCCGAGCTGCGGCGGGTCGCCGCACGTGTGGCGCGACGCCAGCCCGGCGTTCGGCAGCCGGATCAGGCGCGAGATGGTGCGATGGAGCTCGCCGTTCCGCGCATCGCCATCGGTCACGGTGAGCGTGACGCGCACGGCGCGGATGCTGTCGACCACCGCCTCGGCGCCGGTGTCCGCCGGGGAGAGGTGCGCGACCACCGTGTGCGCGAGCGGCATCCTGCTCGCCGGGATGGAGTCCACCCTCGCGGCCTCGTCGGGGGGAGACACGAGGCGGTAGTACTGGAAGAACGGCGTTCCGGGGGTGGCGAGGATGTCGCGCGCCACCAACTCCGGCGCGTCGGCGTTCACCTGGCGGAAGAGCGCGTAGTCGTCGGTGCGCGGCGTCGAGCTGTCCGGCGTCACGTAGAAGATGATCGTCTCCGCCGGGCTCGGATTCCCCGCTTCGTCCTCGTACGTCGAATCCGGGTACGCGAACGCGGTGAGCGGCACGGTGATCTGCTGGCTGCCCCGGAGCGCGGTGACGGTGCCCGTGGGAGCGTCGGCGTCGTAGTAGACGGCGAAGGGATCGTTCGCGACGTTCGTGGCGTAGTCCGCGTTGAACGCCACCACGTTCGGCCCCGCGTACACGATGAACGGCTGCTGGTCGAGCACGCCGCCCCCCGCGGTGCGGAGCTGGCTGGTGAGGGTGGACATCGCGAACTGGGCGTTCTGAATGGCCCCCATGCGGTCGGTGCCGAGCCGGAGCGCCGCCGACTGCGTGCGGATGAAGCCCATCGCGGCGGTCATGACGATGCCGAACACCGCGAGCGCCACGAGCATCTCCACCAGCGTGACGCCTCGCCGTCCGCGCGCGGGAGATCGCATCATGGCGCCCCCACGGTTTCCGTCCGCGCCACCGGCGCGGGCAGCCCCGGACCGGTCACGGAGACGGTGATCCTCTTGTAGTCCGGCCCCTTCCCGTCGCCGCCCACGTGCACGATCTGCGTGGTGCGCGCGAAGCCGGGGAGCGAGCGGAAGGTGTACTCGGTGCCGCCGTAGCTGCTCTCGAGCTGCGCGTAGTCCGGATCGAGGCGCACCTGCTCGAGGCGGTCCTCCACGAGCTGCACGGCCGCGAGCTGGCGGTCGCTGGTGGTGAGCGTGTGGATGGTGCGCGCGGTGAGCTGGGTGATCCCGAGCACCACGCCGAGCAGGATCACCACCGCGACGATCACTTCGACGAGCGTGAAGCCGCTGCGGTTCATGTCAGAACCCCCGTTGCCAGCCGGACGGTCGGTAGCGGTACCACGAGGCGCGTCCGGTCGCGCGCTCCACCTGGATGGCGCGCGTGTCCTCGGCGAAGCCGCTGTTCGCCATGGCGCGGCGCGAGGTGAGATACGCCACCCCGCTCTCGCTCGCGCTCCCGCTGCGGTGGAAGGTGACGGCGGGGCGGCCGCCCTCGGTCCGGGTGAACGTCACCGCCCCCGCGCCGCCGTCGAGCGGCGGGGCGCCGCCGAGCCCGAACACCACCAGATCCCCCAGCGGGGTCACCGACACGTGCTCCCCGGCGTCCACCACACCGTTGTCGTTGCCGTCGTCGTGCACGCGCACCACGCCGGCCACGTCATCGAACACCACCACCACGTCGTGCTGCCGGGTGAGGGCGAGGCGCTGCGCGGCGAGCAGCGTGGTGCCGACCCCCTGCATCGCGCCGTTCGCGCGATGGCCGATGAGATCGATCCGGGGCGCGGCGAACGCCGCCAGCACCCCGATCAGAATGAGCACCATCAGCAGCTCGATGATGGTGAAGCCGCGCGTCCGCCTCGATCCGTGCATGCACCGCCTCGTTGGGTTCGTGCCTGACGACGAGCGTGGACTCGCCGCCCCGACCATCCGACGAGCGGCCTCGAGGGGGCGCAACCGCGCGCGATGCGGCGCGCGGCGCATCGCATCCCGATGTTCCAGCGACGTTCAGAACGTGACAGTGCGGTCGCGCGACCGGAAAGAACTGGCCATCGCCCGCGTGTTCGTCAGGCATGGCCGGCGGAGCGCGCGCGCCGCGCCGGGATCAGCGCCGGCGCCCGCTCGCCGGGGAAACGTCGATGATCAGCGCGATCACCAACCCCACGATCGGCCAGAGCGTCCACTGCCCGCCGAACCAGTGCTGCACCGCCGAGTACCAGAGCAGCGTGGTGGGGAGGAAGATGAAGCCGAGGATCGGCCAGAG